>JBLFWU010000001.1:0-94392 GCA_047610985.1 Nitrospinales bacterium
TGTAAAGGGTCGAACCCTTAATAACCATTTTCCGCAAAACAAACTTTACCTTCCGCAACTCCTCGGGAAACATAGGCTTGAGATTGTCTTTTCGTACGGGTATCTTTTGCGCTTTTGGTTTTGCTTGCTTCTTGAAGCGTTCATCGAATCGGAGTGGAGAAGCCTGCTTATAAACTTGGTCCCGCCCCTGGGGAGAAATCTGGGCAAAAGAGGGCAAGACAAAAAAACTACAGAAAAGAAGGCAAAAAGCTCCTGCTGTAAGAATTTTATTTTTGAAATTAGCTGTAACCAAATCCACCACCATATTCATCTTAGCGGAAAAAAAAGAGCTGAAGTTGAGTCCAAATATACCTTTGCGAAAGCCCTTGAATTACCGTAAATAAAGGGCTTGAGCTTTAAATGGTTCCGTTGCGCACTTGCTGTTCCAATCGCGGTTACTTCCCAGATTTCATAGGGTTTCACGCCATAATTTGATAGCCCAAAGATTCGGAGAAAGTCGGAAGAAAATTTGATCTTTTTAAAAATAAACTGCATGGGAAGTTAACCCTTTAGTTACAAGTATTTCAGGTATATGGATTCCCTATTATTAAAAGCAAGGACTATGCCAAAGGCCGTCCTGCGAGAGTAATCTCGCAAGTCATTATAAATAAGGTGTTTTATTGGTTTTGGAGTGGAAAAAATCACCCGATACAGAGTCAAAATCGGAAGTTTTTTCCATGGTCTGTCAATTTTTTGATAACAGGAGGTGAGAGGGGAAATCCTATTTGAAATATTTGGGGATTCAAAAAAAGTAAAATAATTTACAAAAGGCGGGCAACCCTCTAAGATCAAAACCTTCAGTCGATTGATTTTTCTACTTCCGGCTAACTAGACTCCATTGTTCAAAGGGGGGGGAATTGGCAAACGATAAATCCATGATAATTTTGAATATGTGCGACTTCTGCTCCCACGAAAGATCTGACTGTGGAGCACAGCCCATATTGGCGGAACAATTGAACCTTGAAAAACAAGACTCCTACAAATTGACTGCAGTGATAGCCTGCGATAAGTATAAAAGTCCGGTTGATGTTCTGAAAGAGAGGTTCCACGACCCTGACCTCTAAGAGGTCATAGATAGATTGACCCCTGCCTAGGTTGCGTTTTTCCTGCCGGTTTCATCCTTAACCAATTCGTTACGTTCGCTTAACAATTATGTAATGTGAGAAGGCTATACTTTTTTTAGTTGATAACCTGATTTTAAGGAAAAGTTATGTCTTCGAAAAACGATGGTAAAAAGAAACTCGCAGAATATTTGTGGATGGAAATCAATAAGGCCATCCTGACTTCACCTGAAGTAAAACTCTCGATCAAGCAATTGCAGGCGCTGGGACTTTTGGATTACGTCAGCGAATATAATTTAGTGCTGGAAGTGGATCGGCTTATAGATAAGATCGTAAAAGAGACGGACGATGTAACTCTGGATGAGCTCACACAGCTGAAAAAAGATTTTCTAGATGTTGAAGAATCGGGACAAATAGGTTTTTCACACAGCCAAAATAGTAGTGAAAAGACTACCCTTAAAGAAAAGACCGATCTCGAAGATTCAGAAATGTCCAAAACAATTTCTATGCCGTGGGTAGATGGGAAGTTGTTGTCAGGTAACGAGATGCTTTTTGAAGAATATCTTAGTCAGCAATTTGATGAAGAACAATGGTTGAAGCAAAGCAAAATCAGGCTTTAATCCCCCCGCTTTTCTTAAAGATATTCTTGCCCGAAAATTGAGGATTTATTCGGTGACCAGGTGGTCCGCGATCAGAATAATATGTTGTTTATTTACCGCAAGAAATTCAGATTCAAATAAAACATTCCCGGTGACCAGGCAAAAGACTTTGGCGTCGATCACAGGAATGAAGCTCTCATCCCCCTGATTCAACATATCCAAAAGTCGATTGTTTGGGAGTTTGAAAATCTTTCCCTCGACTTTTTCGCTTGTAGTTCGAATGATGGCATTGATGGTTTCTTTTTTGACAAAAGCGTTATAAGCCATGGCTCGATCCCTTATCTGATTCAAGCAGGAAGATAAACTGCCCGATCTGGAATGTTTTTATGAGCATACAGCTTACCCGTTTTCCCTACTTCTGACAAGAGAGCCTTCTCATAAATTGCATGCTTCATGTGGGTATGTGGTATTCTTCATTTCGATTTTTCACCTAACTCTATTTCATCGCTAATTATGAATAAGCCCGGTACACAAAGACTTCAAGGTACCGATGGTATACGCCGAGAAACAAAGTTTGCCAGTAACTCCGAATGCAAAGGGCTCACTCCGCAGCAAGTATTTCTTGAAAAGGGCTGGATTACAGAGCAATTCATGGAGTTGTATGCCTATTCGCATATTAAAAATCTGCCAGGACCAAAAAACCAAAAAAATGTTGTGGTGGGATGGGACCCCAGGGACCCATCTGGAATTTTTATTGAAGCTGTTATCAAGGGAATTCGTAAAGCGGGGGGCAATGCGCTGACCCTTGGGATTGTGCCGACTCCACTGGTACCGCTTTTCATGCTGCACCAAAATGCCGACTGCGGCGTTATGATAACGGCATCACATAACCCCAATGACCAGAACGGAATAAAACTTTTTTCCCCCTATTGGGGCATGAAACCTCTGCCGTCCGATGACTCTCGATTGACTCGCTTTATATTGCCGCAAAAATATTCCGCCATTAAAAGCGTGTCGTTAAAGGGCAAGCGTAAAGATTGCAGGGAAAATGCTCTGGAACTTTTTAGCGAGTTCACTTTGGATCCTGAAAACTCGTGGATTGATGAATCGATCAATTTTAAACATGTGGTGCTGGTTGTCGATCCTGCTAACGGCTCGCTCACGGGTATCGCCAAGAAAATTTTTACTCAGGCAGGAGTTGGGAAAGTATTCGAGGTTAACGGGAAATTAAATGGGGATGTGAATGTGTTTTCCGGTGTGGCCGACCTCGAAGGCAGAAACCGGATCACTGCCGAGCAGACTGAAAATCCCGGTGGGTATTTTTTCCGTCACAAAGCCGTTGTTAAACTTTTTGAGGTAGGCCGTAAGCACAAATCCTCCTTGCGTAAAGGAATAATGCGAGCCGTGGGCACCATCTTCGATGCCGATGCCGATCGGTTTTTTATGTTGGAATACGATCCTTTTAAGGACCTACTCTGGGTGTTGAGCGGCGATGAAACGGCTATTTTGCAAGCCAAACATCTATCGACCCAGTTCCCAGAAAAATATAAAGGATCTTTGTATATCAATACCGTTGAAAGCGATCTCAATGCTGCAATCGCCGCTGAAAAAATGGGATTGAAACCTGAACTAACCGCTGTAGGCGACAAATGGATTCTTCTTAAAATCCTGTTAAAACATTTAGAGCAAAAAGCTAGAGGCAGCGATTGCCCGAAGCAAAAACGTCTGGTATTTCAACGTGAAGCGAAGAAGCTAAAAAAGGTGGGTATAACAAGTATTACTTCGCTAAGAAAACTTGCCAAAATTTTGGGCGAAAAAAAGAGGCCTAAAGAAGATGCTAACTCTGTTCTGGCAGTTGGTAGTGAAGAAACCGGACATAATATTACAGAGTCAAAATTTACTCGTCCTGATGGAGAAGCAGTGTCGATTTATTCTGGCAATGGGATTAAAAGTGCTTTGAACACTCTGGTGGCGACGGAACATCTAAATCTTTCTCCCCAAAAATATTACAATAAGATAAGTCGGCCCTTTACTCCCGGCTTTAAGGGCACGCTTTATGTTTATTATATTCATCAAGAATTGTTTTTCAGCGGTTCAATCGTCTGGCGAAAAGTAAAACAAGCTCTTATGCGTGCGGCTAAAAAAAGAAGCTATCAAGTTGCGACTCGAATTTTCCCTGAAGACCCTGACATGTTATATATCTCATTGTCAGCGGGGAAAGCGGGTATCTTTGTGAGGAACTCCGGTACCGAAAATAAAATCAGTATCAATCTTCGAGGAAGTAAATCGGATGCCGCGAACCTGAAACAAATAGGGCAAGAAACAATAAAAATACTTTTCACCGCCTTAAAAAATTGCGATCATCATTTTTGCAAACTGGAATTGGATGCGCTTAGTCAGATTGCATCGCAGCCCTTGAATGAAAAAGATTTAGAAATTGAAAAATATTCCAAAACTCGACTGGTCACTGAAATGCAGAAACAAGAGCTCATTGAGATGAGTTCCAAAGGCTTTCGCTTGACCACGCTTGGAAATTGGTATCTAGGAAGTTGACTATGCAAGACTTGTCTCTGTTCTTTTCAGATCTAGACCGAGAGCCTTATAAGGCTCTGTTTTCTGGAGTCGACCAGGTTTGGGGGCCTTTGAGACATCTGGATTCGGTATTGCAATCGCTAATGAAAAGTAAAACAGGTTCCTATTCAACGGAGTTGGAGGGTGCCTGCTTTGACAAAAGTGAAAAGGGATTATTCGTGCAGAAATGGATAAAACTGGATAGCGCGGTTTATTTAAAGGAGCTGGAAATTTTTATTGGCTCGGGTACCCGGTTGGAACCATCAGCAATAATTAAAGGTCCGACGGTGATAGGTGAGAACTGCGATATTCGGCAAGGTGCCTATATTCGCGGAAATGTTTTTGCAGGTGAAGGTTGTGTGATCGGCCATGCGACAGAAGTTAAAAACAGTATTTTAATGGATCACAGTGAAGCGGGGCATTTCAATTATATTGGTGACAGCATTGTGGGGCGCCATGTAAATATGGGCGCCGGGTCGAAACTGGCGAACTTGCAGTTTCGTAGCAGGGAAGAAAAGAGTGAGGGTTTTATCCATCCTATTCAGATTCCGTCTGTGGACCTTGAGACCGGTATGGAAAAACTGGGCGCTGTGGTGGGAGATCATGCCGAGATTGGGTGTAACGCAGTTCTTTGCCCGGGAACATTGTTGGGTAAAGACACCTGGGTTTCCCCTAATCTGATGGTGCCAAAAGGTTATTATCCGCCCAAAACCGTACTGACTCCAAAAGACAGAAAACCACGCAGTATAGATAGGTAAACTTATGAAGACTAAAGACTCATCATCGGGAGAGCAATCTAATCTCGATGCCTTTTTTGAAATGTTTGACTGGGTGGATGACGATGTTTCTGAGCTGAATAAAGACGAAGAAGTCGATGTCAGTGGCTATGAATGTCTTTTCATTGCCTTCAATAATTTGCGCAGTTATTGCAAACAGATCGATTTAGATTTCAGCCAGATCGAAGACCAATACCAGGCCTCTATCAACCCTGATCAATCCGATGAAACCTTCTGGGACCAAGATCTAGATGCGACCTATTCAGAAATGGATGAGCTGGCTGGGTTTGGGAAGCTATTGGAAACAATAGAGAAAGGTTTTTCGGAGTATGAAAAATTTTGCAAAAAAAGTGATGAGGTTTTTGATGAGTGGCATTGTGTCCTGATAATGCACTCTTTCCTGCGAAAATTTTGCGATAAACTTGAAATTGATTACACTCTGCTTCAGGACGATATTTCAGCTCTCCAGTTGGAGATGAAAAAGGAATAGCGTAATTTGTCGGAACAATGGCAAATGCCTTCCTTAAAGCCTCAGGGGATTTTCTTTCTACCTTATTCCATATAAAGTGGTATATTTCTGCGAGCAATTTGGCAATAAGCCGGTGTGGTGAAATTGGTATACACGCTAGTTTTAGGAACTAGTGCTTTCGGGCGTGGGGGTTCGAGTCCCTCCACCGGCATTCCTTGGCGGAAGAAATAATAGGAGTTGCCAAATCTTAATTTTCGCTGACAAAATGACAACTCAGTTTAATAAGCCTTTGTTAAAACTTTAGAAAAATTGAAAGCTATATGAAGATAGAAATTGAAGACATTGATTCTTGTAATAAGAAAATTAATTTTGTAGTTCCTTATCAGGATTACAAAAAGGAAGTGGACAAGTACTATCAGAAGTTGGGGCGAGAGGTTAAAGTCCCAGGTTTTCGTAAAGGTAAAGTGCCTGCCTCCCTGTTAGAAAAGCAGTTTGGGCCTGATGTCAAAAAAGAGGTATTGAGCAACCTCATCAGTGATCGTCTGAACCAGGCCATCGCTGAAAAGGAATTGCGTGCCATCGGCCAACCGCATCTTTTGGAAGTCAACGCAGAGGAAGGTACCGATATTTCTGTATCCGCTTCGCTAGAAGTGCTGCCGAGTGTCGATATTCAGGATTATTCGGGGATGGAGATGGAGATGAAAGTGCCTCGTATCACTGATGATGAGGTCGATCAGACTATTGAGACTTTCCGTCAAAGAAAAGCAAAAACCATAGAGATTACGGATCGCCCTGTGGAGGAAAACGATCTGATAAAAGTCGACTTCACCAGCAAAATGGGTGACCAGCCCTTTGAAGGTGGAACAGCCCAAGACCAAGCCATTCGGGTCGGCTCGGGTCAGCTGATCGAAGGTTTGGACAAAGGTATGGTCGGTATGAAGATTGGGGAGAACCGCGAGATTCAGGTGAAGGTGCCAGAGGACTACCAGGGGAAAGAAATCGCCGGCAAAGATGTCGACTTCAATGTCACCTTGAAAGGCATTCAGGTGCAGGAACTGCCAGAGCTGAATGATGAGTTTGCGCGCGAATTGGATGCTGAAAAGAAATATGAAAGTCTGGAAGACATGAAAGCTAAAGTCCGGGTAGAGTTGGAGGGCTATGAGCGCGATGAAGCTAAAAAGGCCGTCAAAAAAACACTTGCGGATAAGCTTGCCGAGCAAAACCCGGTCGAGTTGCCCGAAGGCTTGATCAAAGAGCAAGTTAAGTTCATGTCTGACCAGGCCAATAAGAAACAAGTGAAAGAAGCTAAGCATGATCATGGTCACGACCATGATCACGACCACGACCACGACCATGATCACGACCATGATCATGAAGAAGAAGTTTCACCCGAGTTGATTGAGAAATATAAGGAGCCTGCAGTCAAAGCTCTTCGAGAAGAGTTGATTCTGGATCAATTATCCCGTGACTTGGAATTGGAGGTCACTCCAGAGGAGTTAGATCAAGAATTGCAAAATATGGCCCAGTTATTGGGGGGTGGAGGTAACCTGCAACAAATGAAAAAGGAATGGGAAAAGAACGGTGTGCTTGCGCGTTTGCACAGTCGTATGAAACGAGATAAGACCTTAAATGCTGCCCTTGAAAAAGTGACGTTGAAAGAAGTAATGGTTGACAGAAAAGATTTAATTGCAGATAATTGATAGTCAACCTGTCTTTAGTTATCTAGCTATTTCTAAATGACTTACAAGCCAATAATCCTTTCTGATCCCTATTCGGTTTCAGAGGGTGGTTCATCTTACCTGAAGTTCCTAATCAAGAGAGAAAAATGAATTCCATTCATAACCAATTAGTACCCATTGTTGTAGAACAAACCAGTCGCGGCGAAAGGTCTTATGACATTTACTCGCGCCTTTTAAAAGACCGGATTATTTTCATCGGTACTGCCATTGACGATCACATGGCAAACCTTATTATTGCGCAATTGTTATTTCTAGAGTCGGATGAGCCGGATCAGGATATTTATATTTATCTCAACAGTCCGGGTGGTCAGGTCAGTTCGGGGATGGCTATTTACGATACGATGCAATACATCAAGCCTGATGTTCAAACTATTTGTATTGGTCAGGCTGCCAGCATGGGTTCTTTGCTTCTTGCCGCTGGAGCGCCGAAAAAGCGTTTTGCTCTACCGCATTCGAGAATTATGATTCACCAGCCTAGTGGCGGGTTCCAGGGGCAACATAGCGATATTGAAATCCAGGCCAAAGAGATTTCACGGATTCGAACTATATTAGACGGTATCCTTGCGAAACACACGGGCAAAGATGTTGCCCAAATTAACAAGGACACTGAGCGCGATAATTATATGACCGCAGAAGAAGCGAAAAATTATGGCTTGATAGACAGTGTTATCAGCAACCGTGAAGAAGTGAAAAAAGATAAAAAGTAAAACGGATTTTTAACTACATCGAGTTAAGGTCGAGGACTTTATGGCAAAGAAAAGCACAACTACCGGGAATTACCGCTGTTCCTTTTGTGGCAAGAGTCAGGAAGAAGTCAAAAAGCTGATTGCCGGACCCACCGTCTATATCTGTGACGAATGCATTGAGTTGTGCAATGAAATCATGGTGGAAGAGTGGGCCCAGGAAAAGGGTGAAGACTTCCAGCATTTGCTGAAGCCAAAAGAAATTTACAGTCATCTTGATCAATACATTATTAATCAGGAGCGTTGTAAAAAAATTCTTTCCGTTGCCGTTCACAATCATTTCAAGCGCGTTGATTCCAATCTTGAAATGGATGATGTGGAACTGCAGAAAAGTAATGTGCTGTTGATCGGGCCTACCGGTTCCGGGAAAACGCTTATGGCGCAAACGCTGGCGCGTATCGTTGATGTTCCGTTCACCATTGTTGATGCAACCACATTGACAGAAGCAGGTTATGTCGGAGAAGATGTAGAGAACATCATTCTCAAGCTTCTGCAAAGTGCTGATTACGATGTCGAGAAAGCCGAGCGAGGGATTATTTATATTGATGAGGTTGATAAGATTTCTCGGAAATCAGAAAACCCGTCTATTACTCGCGATGTGTCTGGGGAGGGGGTCCAGCAGGCGTTGCTGAAAATTATTGAAGGCACAACTGCCAGTGTTCCACCGCAGGGCGGACGTAAGCATCCGCATCAGGAATTTCTGCAGGTAGATACCACCAATATATTGTTTATTTGTGGTGGTGCATTTGTGGGTATGAGCGAAATAATTCGCAATCGGGTTGGCAAGAAAAGCCTTGGGTTCGGACAAAAAATTGTTTCCAAAGTTGAATTGGAGCAAGAAGATTTTCTTGAAAAAATTCAACCTGAAGATCTGCTCAAGTATGGTTTGATCCCTGAGTTTGTCGGCCGGTTTTCAGCCGTGGCTACACTTAAAGAATTAGATATCGAAGCGCTGATAAAAGTTATGACCGAGCCGAAGAACGCATTGGTTAAGCAATATAAAAAACTGTTTGAGTTTGAAGACATTAAGCTTAAATTTACGGATGGTGCTGTTAAGGCTATTGCCGAAAAAGCGATTGAGCGTAAAACCGGAGCAAGAGGTTTACGCGCCGTGATGGAAGAGACCATGCTTGAAATTATGTTTGAGTTACCTTCGCAAAAAGAAGTTGAAGAAGTTGTTATTAATGAGGAAGTCGTTGCTAAAGGTGAAAAACCCATGATGGTTTACTCGAAAAAGAAACAGGCCAGTTAGCATTATGGGTTCAGATAAAATCGTTCTACCGCTTCTCCCTTTAAGAGATATCATAGTATTCCCGTTCATGGTTCTACCCTTGTTCGTGGGTAGAGATAAGTCTGTGCTCGCTTTGGAGAAATCCATGGCAGATCAAAAAAGCATTTTCCTTTCCGCCCAGCGCAATGCGAGTAACAACGACCCACAGCCGGCAGATATTTTCGAAACCGGGACCATTGCAAATATTCTACAGATATTGAAGCTGACAGACGGCACCATGAAGGTGTTGGTCGAGGGGCTCCAAAGAGGCCGCATTGAGACCTTTAAAGAGAATCCTGATTATTTTGAAGTGGAGGTCAGCCGAATCCATGAAAACGATCAGCTCACAGCCGAAGTGAAAGCTATGATGCGAAGTGTCGGGACTGTGTTCGAACAATATGTAAAGCTCAACCAGAAGATACCGCTGGAGGCGGTTGCCGCAAGCGCAAACATTCTTGAACCACATCGTTATGCAGACACCATTGCTTCATACATGGTTTTTCAGACACAAGAAAAGCAGGAGCTGCTAGAAACGCTGAACCCAGAAGACCGTTTGGATAAGTTGTTGGGGATTCTGAAATCAGAGATGGAGGTCCTTAAGATTGAGAAGCGCGTTCATGGGCGGGTGCGCAAGCAAATGGAGCGCAGTCAGAAAGAATTTTATCTGAATGAGCAGATGAAGGCGATTCAAAAGGAGCTTGGCAAGCGTGATGAATTTAAAAGTGATTTCGATGAGTTAAAGCAAAAAATTAAAAAGGCAAAAATGCCTAAAGAGATCAACGAGAAAGCCAAGAAAGAGTTGAAGCGGCTGGAACTCATGCAGCCCATGTCAGCTGAAGCCACAGTGGCGCGGACCTACATCGAATGGCTTGCAGATTTGCCTTGGGAAAAAGCCGCCGGGACCGATAAAATTAAAATTCCGGAAGCTCAGAAAGTTCTCGATCAAGATCATTATGGGTTAGATAAAGTCAAAGAACGTATCACCGAACATCTGGCAGTTTTAAAGCTGGTGAAAAAAATAAAAGGCCCCATTATTTGCCTTGTGGGTCCCCCGGGTGTTGGTAAAACATCGTTGGGTAAATCCATTGGTCGCGCTATGGGCCGAAAATTCGTCCGTATTTCTCTCGGTGGCGTTCGCGATGAAGCGGAGATTCGCGGTCACCGGCGCACCTATATTGGTGCTTTGCCCGGTAAAATAATTCAAGGCATGAAAAAGGCCGAAGTGCATAATCCTGTATTCATGCTTGATGAAATCGACAAAATGAATGCCGATTTTCGTGGCGATCCGGCTTCTGCATTATTGGAAGTGCTTGACCCTGAGCAAAATGGAACTTTCAACGATCACTATCTGGAAATCGATTACGACCTTTCAAACGTTTTGTTTATCTGTACTGCGAATGTATTGCATTCCATTCCGAGACCGTTATTAGACAGGATGGAAGTGCTGCACCTTCCTGGTTATACCGATCAGGAAAAACTTGGTATTGCCCAGAGATTTCTGGTGCCGAAGAAAGTCGCTGAGCATGGTTTGACTAAAAAGAATATAGAAATTTCCGAGAAAGCTCTCGAACGAATTATTCAAGATTTTACCCGCGAAGCCGGAGTGAGAAGCTTGGAGCGGGAAATTGGAACTCTTTGTCGTAAAGTTGTCAAAGTCGTAGTAGAAAAAGGTAAGAAGACTCATATCAAAATCACGCCTACCAGTTTGGAAAAATATCTAGGCATCCCCAAGTACAAACGATCGGAGATAGAAGGTCCGCTTGATATTGGTTCGGCAGTTGGTTTGGCGTGGACCGAGTTGGGTGGCGAAATTCTCTCGATTGAAGTCACTGTGCTTCCTGGAACGGGGAAACTTGTGCCCACCGGGCAGTTGGGTGATGTAATGAAAGAGTCGGCGCAAGCCGCCATGACTTATGTTCGTTCACGTGCAGCCGACCTTGGGTTGGTTAAAAATTTCTACCAGAAAAATGATTTTTTTATCCATATTCCTGAAGGTGCAGTCCCTAAAGATGGTCCTTCGGCAGGTATCACCATGGCGGTGGCGTTGGTTTCAGCTCTCACTAAAACCGCGTTGCGTCACGACGTTGCCATGACTGGCGAATTGACATTAACTGGAAAAGTTTTACCGATTGGCGGGCTGAAAGAAAAAGTTCTCGCCGCACATCGACATGGGATTCACAATCTGATCATACCTGTTGAGAACGAAAAAGACATCGCAGACATACCTGCGAATATAAGAAAGAGCATCCAGTTTTTTCCCGCTACTACAATGGATGATGTGATCCAGCATTCCTTCGACAAAAAGTTTAAAACAAAAAAGAAAAAACCAGCCGCGCGAAAAACCAAAAAATCCTCGAAAACGGCAACTAAGCAACCGACCCTCCGCATCAACTAACCCTCTAGCAAGGGGTGCAATAGGTCAGTTCCTTTTACTGCAAAACAACAGTCTTCAAGTTTCTGGAAACGATTTTTACCTCTTCCGCTGTGGCGAGTCGCCGGAGAAGACAGTTAGGTTTCTGTAGAATTGACAAAATTAGGTGCTTTTTTTTACCTGATTTTTTAACTTTTCCCCCGCTTCCCCAAAAACATCTTTTCGCATGTATTTTTTGACTTCGAATTCTGCTGAAATAGCCCTTCAAAACCACAAAAGGCACAGATTTCATTAGACTTATACGATTTCGCGTTGTATTATGATTCGATGTAAATTTGTTTAAATTTATAATAATTATGTTATTTCAAAAAACATTGATTTTTCGGGTATTAGGAATTCTGGCTTTGAGTTTCGCATTAGCCTCTTGCAGCTCATTGGAGCAATCCAAAAAAGAGTCGCCGATGGAGTTGGCGAAAAAGCGGGCCAGCGAATCTGAAACACGAGAAATCATCATTCCTCTTGAAAAACCAAAACCCGCAATAAATAAATTGCCTGAGTCGATAACAGCGACACAGCCTGCTTTTGAGCTTAAGGAACAAGAGACCAAGGATTTTCGTTTTACCATGTCAGCGCGTGGGGTGGATGTACGTAACGTGTTGTTCGCTCTCTCTCAGGAAATCGAGCAGAACATTATTATCGACCCTAACGTTGATAAGCTCGCCACCGTTGACTTGAAAAACGTCACCTTGATACAAGCGTTGGAGAGCTTGCTCATTCCTCTTCATCTGGAATATGAAATGGATAAAGATTTCATTCGTATTCATAAAGAAAAAATGCAGACCCGCACATTTTCCCTTAATTATGTTATTTCTAAACGACGGAGCAGCAGTAATCTGTCTTCCAGTAGTGGCTCTGGAAGCTCTTCGGGAACTTCCTCTAGCTCGAGTTCATCAACAACTTCCGCTTCTACAAGTGCTAGCCTAGGCTCCTCTAGTAGTGGATCAACCAGTTCCATACAGGCCTCGGAAGAAACGGATATTTGGACGGAAATAGTATCTGGGCTGAACAATATTGTCACGCCATCTACGTCGACAGCGACTAGCGATTCTGCTGCTGATAGCTCGGATACATCCGATTCGGCAGTTGCTTCTGAGGGCGGAGACTCATCGGGGCTGGTATCAAGTCTGCTGGGTGGTGGAGATACTTCATCGGCAACAGGCGACGCTTCTAGCAGTTCTACTGCAGGCACTTCAGCGGGGGCGACAGTGGCTGCTGATGAAGAGAGGGCCTATATTAGCGTCAATCGACAGGCAGGTCTCATCGTTGTAAAAGATTTTCCTGATGTTCTGTTACAGGTCGCAGAATTTATTGAGGCAGTGGAAGGTTCAGTTCAACGACAGGTCTTTATTCAGGCAAAGATTATTGAAGTTACTCTTAATGACGATTACAAATTGGGAATCGACTGGACAACGGTTAGTCCGTTCACTATAGGTAAAACCGCAGGTACTTTTGTTAATAGTACCACCATCACAGGGGCCGCAGGTTTTGTCTACGGCCCTTCATCCACTGCTTTTAATGTTGTTTTGGATGCGCTGTCACAACAGGGGCAAGTGAGTGTTCTTTCCAGTCCTAAGATTGCTACTTTGAATAATCAGAGAGCGGTGATCAAAGTCGGGACGGAAGATATCTTTTTTATTCCAGAAATCACAGCGGCCACTACGACTTCGGCTGCCACGACCCAATTTGTCCCTTCGACCATCACCATTGGTATTGTTCTCGATGTTGTTCCGCAGATCAATCCCAACGGTGAGATTATGATGAGTATCAATACCAGCATTACCGAGAAGTCAGGGGAAAGAACTTCTCCCGACGGTGTCAACATTGTTCCCATCCTTGATGTGCGGGAATCTAATAATGTGGTGCTGGCGCAACACGGTCAAACTATAGTCATTGGTGGATTGATGAAAACAAGAAAGGAAGTGGATGACAATTCTGTCCCCTTGTTCGGTTCACTCCCTTTAGTGGGTCGGTTTTTCCATTGGGAACAAGAAAATACTTTAAAGACCGAGCTTGTCATTATGTTGACTCCCCAAATCATGGCTGGGCGAGCGATAGACGATAAATTTAAACAGGAAAGTGATCGGTTGAGAAATACAGGTTATGATGTATATTCAGATAGTATTGTTAACCCTTCCTTTAGAAGGTAGACGTCTTTCATGTATGAAAATTATTTCCAGTTCAAGGAAAAGCCTTTTAGCCTGACACCGGACCCGAAGTTCCTCTACCTGAGCAAGCAATATCAGGGAGCGCTGGACCATATGCTCTATGGGATCAAGCAAAGGGAAGGGTTCATGGTCATCGCGGGAGATGTTGGTACAGGCAAGACAACACTTTGCCGTTGCCTACTCGACCGGCTCGAAGAAGACGTGGAGGTCGCGCTAATCCTCAATCCTATGCTTTCCGATATGGATCTGCTGAGGAATATTGTGCAGGATCTGCAAATCGAGCCCGTCCAATTGCAACAACCTGCAGGAATCATAGCGGATGGATCGACCGGGGATAACATCGAAATAGAATTGACTCCGGAAACACCTTCTTCGATTGACTGGAAGCCCAGGGATCATACGTGGACCAACAACGCATCCAAAAAAGAACTCATTGATGCTTTAAATGTTTTTCTGCTAAACCGACACGAACAAGGTCGAACAACAGTTCTTATTGTCGATGAAGCGCAGAACCTGTCTCTTGATGTGATGGAGCAAATACGCATTCTCTCTAATATTGAAACAGAGAAAGACAAGCTGTTGCAGATCATTTTCGTAGGTCAATTAGAATTAAATGAAAAACTAAAACTACCAACCCTCAAACAGTTGAATCAAAGAATATCGATCCGTTATGAAATCTCTCCTCTGGATATGGATGGGACAAAAAATTATATTGGACACCGAATCCTGGTTGCAGGTGCAGCTTCTCACGTGACTTTTACCAAGTCAGCGGTGAAAGAAGTTTTTAATTACTCCAAAGGTTATCCACGGTTGATAAATCTGGTATGCGACCGAGCTTTACTTGCCGCATACAATCAGCATGATGAAACTATCGATCGCCCTCATATTGGTGAAGCCATTCGTAGCCTTTTAGGTGAAGAAAATAAGAGTTATTTTTTAAATCACTTCATCAAAGCGCAATTGCCATTGGTTGCTTCAGTTTTATTTTTTATTGCCGGATTAACTTTTTTCATACTCTCACAAAAAGATGCCAGGAAAATTGCTTCCTTGACTAATGTGAGTTCTGCTGTGCGACATGCTGCGCCCGTTCCAACCGCACCTCAGTCTGTGAAGGAATCTGTTATGTCGGCTCCTGAAAATCTGGTTACTTTTGAAAAAGCGGCTGCTACTCCGGTTCAGGAATTTATAGAGGACCTCGATAGAACCTCCAATGCAACTGAAACTATTTTGAATGAACCCAAAGTTCAAGCAGTTGAAGCTCCCAAAGTCAATAAAGCAGAAAAGGCACCCATAGTCCCGCCTGTAGCTGATGTTACAAAAACAGGAAATTATCGAATCCAGGTTTACTCCTTAAGAGATAAAGCCGAAGCAGAACAACACAGGCAAGAACTGGCGAAAGGTGGTTTTGATGTTTTCTTGAAAAAGGCCGTTTCTGCCGGACAGGACTGGTACATTGTGTATGTGGGGCCGTTCCGTGATATCAATTCCGCCAAAGTTAACTTAAAGGCTTTAAAGTTTTCAGGCCGGGAGCCCATACTGCTTTCCGTTTCCACGACTAGTTGATAGAGGTCGGCACGTGAGCCTGATCGCAGACAGCCTGAAAAAGGCACTCAAAGAAAAAACCTTCAAGGGAAGCCCAGGGATAAATCTATTAAAAAACCTGGGGCAAAAATCCAAACCAAGGCGTTCAAATTCTAAAGAAGTAAAAAAATTTGTTCTTCTAATTGTTGTTCCAGCATCCATTCTAGTTTTCTTGCTGGTTGCCAATCCCTTCGCACCAAAACCCAAGATTGTCAACAAACTGCCGGTCGTGGCTGAAATGCCACCAGCACGGACTGCTCCAGCACCAAAAAAGAGAGAGGTTGTTAAACCCCCACCGACTCCACCTGTTGCTCCGGTTGTACAAAAACCTGTGCCACAAAAGATTCGAGAAAAAGGGCCAGTGATGGAACCTGGAATGAAAGAGATCCTTCTTGATGAGCTCGATATTCAGGTTGAACCGAACCAACCCACTCCAAAAAAACCAAAGCCTATAGCTCGGGTAGACTTAAAAGAACCTCCGGATTCACCCCCTGCGCCAATAAAATTTATACGCAAGCCGCCGGCACAGAAAAATAAAAAACTCAAAGCTGCGAAAAAACAGGAGCAGGTATCTCAACCTCTTGTAAAAAATAAAACCAAAAAAATCGCTGCTAAAAAAATTAAAAAATCAGTTAGAGAGCAGATAGCGGCTCTTCCTAAAAAACAAAATAAAATAACGTTTCCAACTACACCGGAACCAAAAATTTTTGCAAACAGCGATTATTACTTCAACAGGGCGATATTTTATCAGCAGTCCAAATCTTGGGATAAGGCTTTGTCAAATTATTCTAAGGCGGCTGCACTCAGCCCAGACAATGCTGATATTTACAATAATATGGGGGTTATTTACAAAGAGTTAAAAAAGTATGACCGGGCCATTGAAGAGTTCCTGAGAGCTGTCTACCTGAACCCCAATTACGCAAAACCCTATAACAATATCGGAGTGGTATACTACGCGAAAGAAGAATTTTCCAGTGCTATTCGAAATTATCAGAAAGCAATAAAGATAGATCCTCAAAACCTGGAGGCGCTAAATAATCTTGCTGTGGTTTTTAAAAAGCTAGGGCAATTGGAAAAGGCCAAAGCTATATTGAATCAGGCTTTGAAATTGGGTGCGAGCCATGCAGGGACTCATTATAATATGGCGGTTTTATACGAAGAACTTGGCAACAACAAGTCAGCCATTCACTTTTATCAGGAATTTGCTAAATTTGGATCTACCAGCCACACTTCGTTGGTTCAGGAAGTTAATGAGCATATAAAAACCCTGAAATAATAATCGGGATTCTCGCAATTTTAAAGTTGAGTGAGAGCAATGTTTAAAAAAGCACTAAAAAAAAATTTAATCGCGGGACTTCTGGTTACTGTTCCTGCTGCTTTGACATACATGATTTTATCTTTTGTCATTACCCGTGTTGACAAGGCGATGGAACCTGTCATCGTTGGGGTTTTGGGGCCTCAGAATCTCAAACTGATGGATGAATGGCATATTCCCGGTATGGGATTTTTATTTCTGGCTATTTTTATTTTTGCGGTAGGGTTCGTGGGAACCAATTTTATCGGGAAAAAATTGGTTGCTCTGGGAGAGAAAGTTCTGCATAACATCCCGGTCGTCCGTGTCATATACACCAGTATCAAAAAAGTAGTCGACACAGTTTCTTTGGCAGATAAATCCACCTTCGAGAAAATGGTTCTTATTACTTATCCACGAGAACCCTTAAAAACTTTGGGAATTGTTTGTTGCGATACTCCAGGGGGGATCACTAATGGCGAAAAAATGCTTAATGTTTTTGTGCCGACTTCGCCCAACCCGACTACTGGGTTTCTTTTCATGTTGCCTGAAAAAGAAACCCAGCCACTTAAAATGTCTGTTGAGGAGGGTTTAAAGATGATTATTTCTTTTGGAATGACGCATCCAGACGCTAAGGAAGAAACTACTTCTCCTAAAGATTAATTATGAAGCTCTTTATTTTTTATCCTCGTTTTTCATCATCTTATTATCTTTTGTTTTTTTCCCTTTTCCTGCAAGGGTTTCACTTATTCGTTTGGCGACTTTCACGTCAAGTTTGCTGAGTACTTTGCCAGCGATCTTACTTTTCATACCTGCAACGATTCTGAGAGCCAGATCGTCATCGATCGCTTCAATAAGACTAGCGGCCTCTTCAGGTTTCATACTGGAATAAACTTTGATCAAGGACTCCACATTTTCCTTTGTTTTCTCATCCTGAATTCCAAGTTGTTGCTTTGATTCTGATATCCCTTTTTCAATTTTCTCAAGGTCCTTGCTAACCTTGGCTTCAATGGCTTTTATCCTGAGTTCCTTTATGCGTAATTCTTCTTCCCGGCGTTTAAGCGCACGATTTTTCTTTTCTATAGTTTCTATCATTCGAAATGTTTCAGGGTTTACAGCGGGCATCTTGGTAGGAAGCTTCACCTTTTTTTCTTCTTCTAATATGGGTTCGTCTGTGGTGTTTCGTTTTTTTTCTGTTTTCCCGTCAAGCATTTTCACCTGAGCATAGGCTATACCCGCTTGCTGAGAATCGAAGGCCTCCCCAACAAGAAAAGAAATGGCCGTTGCTGTAAAAATGAAAAAGATTTTGTTTTTCATATTAAATTCCTTTTCTTCCCCACAAATTTGACGCATTTTCATCTTGAATGGCAAGGTCCTTTTTTTCTCTGAGTTTTCTTTCTTTCAGAGTATTGCGGTCCTTCAATATTTCTAGAGTTTTTCGTTTGCGCATTGCCTCAACCACTTCTTCGCGTTTCGCTTCCAGCTTGAGGGTTATTTCCGAAATGATTTTATCCTGTCGGGTTTTATGAACCTGAGTTCCGCGAAAAAAATCATCATAAAGAATCATTGTATTAACATCAACGCCTTGTCGTTTTTTTTGGTTTAACTCATCCTTCTTATTCTTGGTAAATTCCTTCATGAAGAGTTGACTATCCTTCTGCTTTTGGATCATGGCATTGATTTGCCCCATATCTCTTTGCAGTAGATCTTCTTTGTTCTTGTTTAGTCTGAGAATAGTTTCAAATCGAAAACTCAATTTTAGGCCTCCATAATTCTTTTTAACTCATCCAGGCTCGCCCGCCAATCAAAATTCTCAAACATTCCTTGTCTAAGATAGGGAATCATTTGATCATATTTTTGGATGGCCATGTCAATTTTAGGGTTGCTGCCTTTAGTGTATGCGCCAATATTGATTAGGTCTTCTGCCGATTTATAGGTCGCCAGAAAGTCCTTAAATTTCATGGAAAATTCCTGATGCTCTTTGGTCACCACATCAATCATCAAACGGCTTACACTATTGAGTATGTCAATCGCTGGATAGTGATTGTGCGCTGCTAGTTCTCGAGTCAGAACAATATGCCCATCAAGTATAGCTCGAACCGCATCGGAAATTGGTTCGCTCAAGTCATCCCCTTCGACTAGAACGGTATAGAGTCCGGTAATAGATCCTTCGCTGGCTGATGTCCCGGCACGTTCCAGGAGTTTTGGTAGCATAGAAAAAACCGAAGGTGTAAAGCCACGGGTGGTTGGCGGTTCCCCTACTGAAAGGCCAATTTCTCTTTGTGCCAGAGCGAAGCGAGTTACAGAATCCATCATCAACATCACATCCTGGCCTTGATCCCTGAAGTATTCTGCAATGGTAGTTGCAATGAATGCTCCGCGTAACCTTACCAGAGGCGGCTGATCCGAAGCGGCCGCAATTATTATAGAACGTTTAAGTCCTTCTTCGCCAAGGTTCTCATCGATGAATTCCTTTACTTCCCTTCCTCTTTCCCCGATTAATGCGATTACATTTATATCAGCACTGGTATTTCTAGCTATCATTCCCATCAAAACAGATTTTCCTACGCCAGTTCCTGCGAGAATTCCTACCCTCTGACCTTTGGCAAAAGAAAGAAGACCGTTTATAGATTTAATTCCTACATCAAGAGGTTCCTTCAGTCTTTTTCTTTCGAGTGGATTGATTGGCGTACCCATTAAAGGGTATTCTGCAGTGGTAGGAATTGGACCTTTGCCATCAAGAGGCAGTCCGTTGCCATCAATGATTCTGCCAATAAGAGCATCACCTACCTTAAAAGTGGGATACTCCTCCACCGCTTCGATAACGCTACCGGGTTCGATGCCAATTATATCTCCTAGTGGCATGAGCAAAGTATTCTTATCTCGAAACCCTACAACCTGAGCCTGAATTGGCGGTCGGTTACTAGGGTAAATGGTGCAGATACTTCCAACCGAAACAGCTGGGCCATCTCCTTCGAGAACTAGACCAATAATGCGATTGACGCGCCCGGTTTTTTTAACGAAGTCCGTTTTTTCAATGAAGGAGCTGTATTTTTTAAAATCAATAGTTGCTTCCATTTTTATTGCTCCTGGCTTTCTTTAGAGTCTGTATTGTTGCTGTCTGATTCTTCTTCCGGTGATTGCTGATCGTCCTGTATCCCCGGTTCTTCAATTGCGGGTTCATCATCAACTGCTGGCACTTCAATAGCCGAAGCCTCGGAAGCTGCAATCAATTTATCCGGTTGTGCCGGGGCTAGGTTGAGAATGCGGTCAATCTGTTCTTCCAGCTTTTCTATTCGCGCATCGATCACACCAAAATTAGTTTCGACAACACAACCGCCACGTTCGATTCCTGAATGTGCAACAAAGGTGATATTTTTTATTTCACTGAACATATGGTGTAGTTCAGGCCGGAAACTTTCAGCGTATTCCTTGTCGGTGGGATGGATTTTTATAACCATGGACTCCCTATCCAAAACAGACTGAACCGCCAACCGAATCATATCCTGAACGGCATCCTCGCGTGTAGAAAATTCAAATTGAATGACTTTTTTTGTAAGGGAGATGACCATTTTAATCATTTCCCTTTCAACCTTGTCGTACATCTCTTTTCGGAATCCTGACAGTTCCTCAACCAATTGCTGGCTGGTTTTCAAAACGGGGCTGAACTCTTCTTTGGCGGCTTCTTTTCCTTTTTTAAAGCCTTCCTCGAAACCTGTATCGTATCCCTGTTTTCTGGCATTTGACTTGAGCTCACCGACCTGCTGTTTCGCCTTTTCCATGGCATCTTGAAGAAGTTGCATCACACCTTCTTTGGCTTTGTCTACATTTCCTTGATCGAAGTTTCGGGCTTTCTCAGAATCGTATGCAAAGCCACGCTGAATGGATGGGTTTTGGATCGTTAATTCATCGAATTGAAAGGAACGCTCTTCTGAAACTGCAACGGTTTCCTTTGCATCTTTTGGCTGCAGGTCACTGGCTATAAATTGTTCGTGCATATCAGACAAGGGCTTCACCTCGACCCATTACAATCTCTCCAGAATCTTCAAGATGCTTGCAGATAGAAACAATCTTCTGTTGTGCTTTTTCGACCGCGCTTATTTTAGTTGGGCCGAGTAATTCCAGGTCCTCCTGCAACATACTTGCAGCACGATCAGACATATTGGAAAGTATTTTAATTTTTAACTCATCAGACGCAGTTTTAAGAGCAACCAACAGATCTTCACTGCTGACATCTCTCAAAACAAGTCGGATGCCTTCATCCTCAACTCTCTTCAGATCTTCAAATGTAAACCTCAGTTCGCGAATTTCATTTGCCATATCGGGATCGATCTCTTCCATGGAAGAGAGGATCATGGCTTCTGTGGCTCTATCCATAGCCCCCATCAATCTGGCGGCAACTTTCTTTCCGCCCAACTTATTTCCAGAAATGGTTCCAGAATATTGAAACTCCATTTGCAGGGCATCATCTAGTTCTCTTAACACCTGCGGGGAGACCCTTTCCAGAGTTGCCAATCGGTGGACAATTTCCATACGTTTATTTTCAGATATCTTTTTTACAGTCTGACTGGCCACGTCCGGTTCCAAATGCGCTAGGATGATTGCTGCCGTTTGTGGATGCTCATTTTCAATGAAATTGGCGATAACCTCAGGTTCAAGAAGGCGAATCGTTTCCAGACCACCACCAATTTCTTCATCCGGCGAAGTTATATTGTCCAATATCTCTGTCGCTTTGGCAGGGGCTAATGCCTTGTGCAACGCAGACTTCAGAAAATCCGTTCCAGCTTTGGCCAGTCCAGATACCCCCGACTCCAATATGTTATAAAAATCTTTATTGACCGAGTCCATTATCTTAAGATCAATATTGCCCAGAGATGACATGTAATTACCAATGGTTTGAATTTCCCGCTCATCCATATTTGCTAGGACTTGAGCGGCTTTTTCCTCTCCAAGGTTCATCAATAGTATAGCGGCTTTTTCTGCACCTAAAAATTTTCTACTCATAATTTTTTTTAAGCCTCAATTGTTATTTAGCAGCAGGGTCTTTTTCTCGCAGCCATTTTCGGATCACACCCGCTGTGTATTTTGGATCATTGGTAACAAACTCATTTACCGATTCTCTGATATGAGCTGCTTCTGTGGCCATTTCAGTGAGCCTTCTTTTATCTTCATCCACTGCGTCAATGTCAGCTGCTCCCAAGTGATCGGTTTCGGGTATGACTTCAACCGTTGTCGTCATCCAGGTTATGATTGGCCGAATGACTCGGGTAAAGAACATGATGAGGAAAATTAATCCCACTAACAGTTTACCGCCTTCCATTGCTAGATCAATCTGCTCTGCGCGTTCGATTGCTGCTTTTTCTTTATCCAATTGAGAATGATCAAATTGAATATTCTCAACCTGAACAACATCGCCGCGTTCTGCATCGTAACCCACAGCCGATTGAACCATTTGCAGATACTTTGCCATTTCTTCCGGAGTACGAGCTTGATACTCAGCCGGATCGCCTACCATTATTCCATCAATCATCACGGCGACACTTAGTTTAGCGACTTCTCCGACGGGTTTAGAAACCCTTCGAACTACTTTGTTGATTTCGTAATTAAAAACTGCGTTAGATTTGTTTCTCTGCGCGGCCTGACCGATTCCGCTCCCTGCATCTTCTCCAGATGGAACGAGAGCTTGGACTCCAGGAATACCTCCCGGAGGGACAGCACCTACAGAGTTTTCCGAAATTTGGTTTTCGCTTCGTACCACCTGCGAATCTGGATCAAAAATTTCTTCGGTTCGCTCCACCTGTTCAAAATCCAGATCCGTGGATATCTTGGCGATTACTTTTCCAGGGCCCAAAGCATCTTCCAACATTTTTATTACCTTTACCTGCAGTTCTTTTTGTACGCGTAGTTTATGTTTGAAATTGGAAGAAGACATCATGGCCCCTTTTGAAGCCTCTTTGCCGCCGGACAAAAGGTTTCCTTTTACATCAACGATGACCACGTCGGATGCTTCGATGCTGCCCACACTGGCAGAAACCAAATGCACAATTCCCTGTATCTGCCCTTCTGAAAGCGACTTGCCAGATTTAAGTTTCAAAGTGATAGAGGCTTTACCTTTTGGTTTCTCCTTTCGGAAAAGATTGTCCTTAGGAATTACAAGATGAACCCTTACTTGGGCAACAGCATTCAAAGTTTTGATTGTGCGTGTCAACTCACCTTGAAGGGCGCGTTGAAAATTTAGTTTCTGAATAAAATCTGTCATTCCCAGAGGAGTGTCTTCAAACATTTCCAGTCCAACATCAGAGCCTTCAGGCAGCCCTTCACCAGCAAGTTGTAAGCGGATTTCGTGAATCATGTCTGAAGCGATACGAATAGTACGTCCACCATTCGTTATCTCATAAGGAACTTTCTGACTTTTTAATTTCTCTACAATTGCTCCTGCATCTTCCTGTGAAAGATTCGCATACAAAAGCTGAAAATCGGGCGCCTTCAGCCATAAAGACATCACAAGCAGCGATGCCAAAGCCAGAGCTACCAAAGAAAGTGCTGCAACTTTTTTGCCTTGAGAAAGTTCGTTAAATCGTTCGCCGAGTTGTCCTAAGAAATCCTGAAAGTTATCCATGGGAATTTAGTTTTTATGGTTTATATTATTTTTTATTATCTACCCAGGTCAATGGCTCTTGTGGCCATTGCCTTGGACGCGTTGATTGCTGTCACATTTGCTTCAAAAGATCTTTGCGTGGTTACCATATTTACGATCTCTTTCATTGGGTCTACATTCGGCATGGCCACATAACCCAGATCATTCGCATCTGGGTGTTTTGGGTTGTAAACCAAACGTGGTTCTGTCTGGTCTTCTATCACTTCTGTGATTTGTGGTTTCGTTAGCCGATCCCCTAGTTGGTTTTTAAAAATACTACCGAATTCACTTTCCATAGGAACCGCAGTCACCAATATATCTTTCCTGCGGTAAGGGCCACCTTCTGGAGTTCGGGTAGTTTCGAGATTAGCAAGATTGCTTGAAATTGCTTCCATGCGCTTTCTTTGCACATTCAATCCCGATGAACTGATTTTCATGTTAGTGAGAAAATCCATTATCCTGCCCTTCCTTGAAAAGTTAAGCTTCAGTTATTAATAAAACCCGTAATTAGAGGGGGTTTTGTATTAAGTTAGCAAGTTTCATACCATTATTGAAATAGCTTGGAAGGCAGGTGAAACCCAGAGAAAATCTTTTATTTATATGGGTTTAAGGTGATGGTTGAGGAAGGTAAGAGTTGTTAGGGATGGAGTAGAGGGGGAATAAATTCCGTCATATTTTTGGCTTTCATAGGAGATTGTGTCCTCTCTTCTTGTAAATACTCAGCTCATTTGTCAAAACGAGTTCTACGGAAATGAGTCAAATTTATGGCTTAGTTAAGAAGGTTCTTTAATTTAGAAGGTGAAAGAGGCTTTAAATAGGGGGTTAACGGGCTTAAAATACTCTTTTAATATACCTACCTACTTTGTTCCTTCTTAAGCTGATGGGATATTAGTTTATTTCCTTACATGAATTAGGGTCGTGTCATTTTGCATCTTCAATAAGTTGGTGCCGAAGAGAATACTAGAACTTCCACACCCTTTTGGGCACATGAACCTGAATCTAGTGAGACAACCCGCTTTACCCGTTTAGAATATGAAGTCAATTAGCATGGCTTTCCCCACATATTAAAAATCAAAACTACCAAAAATCACATTTTTAAATTTCGAATAAGTAGGTTAACTCATTAACTCCTGCCTAAAAACCTGCTGATCGAACAGCAAGAGGTTGAAAGTTGGACTCTTTTCCGATTAGCCAGATGATTAAATATTATTAGTTCTTAGTTGTAACTTCTATTGGAAGAACTATGACAGGATTGAGATAGAGAAGGAAACTCAGCTTCTGTTGGAATAGCAGCAATTCCCTTTGGGGTTGGAGTATTTCATGAAGTTAAATAGTAATAGAAGTATTCTCCTCTGGGATATTAGCCTTTAAACCTTTTTCGGCAAGTTTTTTGGAAAGTGTTATTTTAGCTTCCGGGTTACCATGAATCAAAAAAGTTCTTGGTGGATTCTTAAATCCCCCCACCCAATCTATTAACTGAGATTGACCCGCATGAGCGGAAAATCCTCCGAGCGTATGAATTTGAGCCTTAACGGCAATTTCGTCGCCACCTATTCGGAAAATTTTAGCTCCGTCGATCAAGGCGCGGCCCGGGGTGCCATTAACTTGAAAGCCCGCAATTATGACGTGGTTCTTTTTTTTCCACAGATTATGTTTTAAATGGTGGCGGATACGACCCCCACTACACATGCCGCTGCCAGCGATAATAATGGCACCGGATTCAATCCTACTGAGGGAAATCGATTCCTCGGTAGTCCGCGAATATTTCAAGGTTGGAAGAAATGAATGGAGACTCCCAGATTTAGCTTGGCGCAGTGCAGCAATGTCTTCCCGATTATAAACATCCTGATGACGATGATAAACTTCAGTGGCAGCTATGGCCATGGGACTGTCTAGATAGATTGCTTGTTGCTTCAATTTGCCTTGCTGGTATAACTCGCCAAGGCGAAAGATAAGTTCCTGAGTGCGGCCAACGGCAAATGACGGAATGAGAATGTTTCCGTTGGTTTGTGATGCTTCTGCAATAATGTTCTCAAATTCTTTAAGGGTTTCGCTAAGTGAACGATGGTTACGGTCTCCATAAGTGGATTCCAGCAACAATACATCTGCTTCTTTAATAGTAGCCGGGTCACGTAGTAAAGCTGCATAACTGTTTCCAAGATCTCCTGAAAACACTAGCTTCTTTACAGAGCCCATTTCGGTAATAAATATTTCTACAATAGCTGACCCTAGAATATGTCCAGCCTCTCGAAAACATAGTTTAATTCCCGTTGCGATTTCATAGGTTTCATCATAAGCCATGCCTTCGCATAGCCTGAGAGCTACATCCACATCTTCGAGCGTATACAGAGGTTCAATTTCCGGTTTCCCCGCTCGTTTCCTACGTTTGTTCTCCCACTCTGTATCCCGTTTCTCCAGAAACGCGGCATCTTTTAGCATGATTGCCAGTAATTCGCAGGTTGGATAGGTCATGCAGACCGATCCCTTATATCCATCTGCAACGAGTTTTGGAATGCGTCCTGAATGATCAAGATGAGCATGAGACAGAACCACTGCATCGAGGCTCTTCACTTCAAAGGGAAAAGGTTCTTCATTTAACTTTTCTTCTTCGCGTCTTCCTTGGATCAAGCCACAATCCAATAAAATTTTTGAAGAATCTGTTTCCAATAAATATGCAGATCCTGTTACACCTTTTGCAGAGTTATAAAAAGTTAATTTTGCCATAACGTATTCTCGAAAGCGTTCCTAAGTCAGTTAAAAAATATAAATAATTATTACTTGAATCATGATTTAAAGAGATGTTTTTATCGTATTTTATTCCTACAACTACTCGCTTAAAAATAAAATACAATATTCTATTAATATGATAGCAGGTTTGTAGGTTGGCAAATCTATCCTTTATCTGGGTATGTGTGAAGGAAGAATAATTGGATGCGTTAAGCTTGACCAATATGAATAAACTATATTTTTGACTGTTTCTTTGCCGGATCTTGCCGGTAAAAATCCTGTAAAACCTGGTAAAGTTTTGGATGATGGTGTTTCATATTTTTGGGTTTACAAAAAAAATATTCAGTCACCACCGCGAAAAATTCAGATTCATTCGTTGCCGCATAGCTGTCAAAAAAAGAAGAACTGCCATGTTCCACCTTGTTACGTAGCTCTAGATACTCTTTGGAACATACTCTGCTCCACAGCTGATAGTCTTCTGGCGTTGTCAGTAACGGAGTACCATCCGCACTGCCATCGAGCATATCCAGTTTATGAGCAAATTCGTGATAGACGACATTATGACCGTGTTCCGGATGCCGTGTTTCTCTTTTCACTTCGTCCCAGACGAGTATCACCGGGCCGCGATGATGGGCTTCGCCTAGAATGGGTATCGGCCCGTGTACCGGTGTCGTGGGGACTTCAAAAAAACCTATTGGGCTCTCAGGAGAAAAGATGGTTGTGGGGTAAACATAAATGGACTTCACATTACGGTAATAATCGTTTGGCAGCGCGAGTATCAGTAGGCAAGCATGGGCGGCAATCATGACGCGGATTTCATCTGTTAATTCGAGGTTGTTGCACCCCAACCAATGCTTTTCGGCAATAAAGATTTGGATGAGATCCTGTAAACGCTTTTTTTCTTCATTGTTGAGGTGTTGATAATATTGAATATTATTTTGAATGAGTCTCTCCCACTCGTTTGAGAAAGGAGAGGCCAGTATTTTTTTTCGGCGATTATCACTAAACCAATTCCACATAAAATTTAACCTCATATTCTCCGTAAATTCCGCAAGAAGTATAGCTCACAAGAAAAGATTTGGACTTTGAAAAAGCTCTGAAATATGTGTCTTGTTTGTTCCTAAGATAATTATGGTGTCAGGGAAAAATTGATGGGTGTCATGTTTTGACATAAATAATTAGTTCAAATTTTTAAAAAAATAATGTGTTCCTTTCTCTGTAGGATCTTAAAAATACTTGAAGAACAAAATCAGATTAAATTATAAACTTAAACAAATGGGTCTATTTACTTGAAGTGTGCTTCTGGGAAATGGACGGTCTTTAAACTGAAATTAATCTTTCTTAGCCATTTGCTAAGTACGAAAAGCCCCAAAAAGGTTTTTGACTTTAAATCCCTTTTGAATTAAATAACGACAAGCAAAATAGGAGCGTTGGCCAGTTTGGCAATAAACTATAATTTCTTTGTTTTTTTGAAGTTCATCTAATCTCTTTCGGACTTTTACCACTTAAATGCACCACATAATCTTCTTCATCCTTGACCAACAAAGGCGGCTTGTTCTCTTTTGATCTTTCCCTAAAAAAGTACACTTTTTATTAAGAGTCGGTACTGTTGTATTCGTTTAGTTTATTGCGGAGTGTGCGGATGCTGATTCCCAGGGAATCGGCGGCTTTTGTTTTGTTATCGTTGACTTCTTCTAGAGTCTGCATGATGAGTTCTTTTTCCATTTCATAGATGGTTCCTGACATACGCGGAGCCTCTTTTTCGTTTCGGTGCAGTTCCTCATCGAAGAACAGGTGTGATGGCAGCATCGTATTGCCTTGGCACATCAGACAGGACCGTTCAACAATATTCCCCAACTCGCGGATATTTCCGGGCCAGCGATATTTTTTGAGCAGGGTCAGTGTCGCAGAATCTACCGTTATGGGTGATTTGCCATTCTCCTGACAAAATTGGTTGATAAAGTTTTCGACGAGAACGGGGATGTCATCGATCCTCTCTCGTAATGGAATGAGGTTGATGGGTACTACGTTCAATCTATAATAAAGATCTTCACGAAATTCTTGGTCTTGAATACGTTTTCGTATATCTCGATTGCTGGTTGCGATTACCCGCACATCTACAGGAATAGGAGCCCGACCGCCAATTTTATCGACTTCGTGTTCCTGCAAAACTCGCAGTAGCTTGGCCTGTAATGGAGGAGACATTTCCGTAACTTCATCGAGAAGCAATGAGCTGTTGTTGGCCAGTTCAAATTTTCCTTCCTTATTTTCAGTGGCTCCGGTAAACGATCCTTTCTCATGACCAAACAATTCTGATTCGAGTAAGCCCTCGGGCAAGGCGGCACAGTTAACGGCCATAAAAGATTTTTCGGAACGTGGACTGCACTGGTGTATATAACGCGCGAATAATTCTTTTCCTGTTCCTGTTTCTCCCATAATGAGAACAGTGGACTTGCTGTAAGAAACGTTTTCGGCAAATTGCAGAAGTTTTTTCATCTCTTCATTCTGTGTAACAATTCTTTTCATGTCCCCTAACGATTCCATTTGTGTGGTCGGCCGAAGGGCAGGGGGGATAAAACTTCCAGGGTCGAGAAACGCACGCTTGACGGTTGATACCAATACGTCGGCCGAAAATCCGGAACCTTTTATTAAATAATCAAACGCCCCTTCTTTCATGGCCTCAACAGCATTGTCTATGGTCCCATATGCTGTCATCATCACCACCTGAGTTTTCGGTGACCTTTCTTTAACTGCACGTAATAATTCCAGCCCATTCAATTTTGGCATGCGAACATCAGTGAGAATTAGATCAAAATCACCATCTTCAATTTTGTCTAATGCTTGCTTTCCATCTTCAGCGCAGGTGAGCTGGTATTTTTCCCTTTTCAGGGTGGTCTCCAGGGCTACTCGCATTTCGGATTCGTCATCGACGATCAGAATTTTTTTTGATTCATTATTTTTCATCGAAATCCTCATCCCAACTTGGAATTTTAACTGTGAACGAAGTTCCCTTTCCCTCTTCACTGACCGCGTCTATCGTACCTTGATGTGCCTTGATGATATTGTGGGAAATGGCTAGCCCGAGTCCAGTGCCCTTATCTTTTGTGGTGAAGAATGGATTAAATATTTTCGCAAGATTATCAGCCGTCATACCGACACCCGTATCCGTTACGGTAATGGAAATGTATTGTCGTACTGTTGAACCACTTTCTGCTCTAGCACTGGAAACAGAGGATTTTTGAGTGATGAGGTTCAACTCACCGCCTTCAGGCATTGCCTGAATCGCGTTATTGATTAGATTAGGAAACACCTGACGTAATAGTTCTCGATCGCCATTAGCAAGTAGGGTGCCCTGACCTGATTTGCGAATCACATTGATATTTTCAGGGACAAGAACATTATTGATTCCCTCCAGACATTCGGTGAGTAGTAAATTAATATCACATTGTTGTCGAGATGGCTGCGCAGATTTCGCAAACAGAAGGAGGGTCGATATGATGCGATCCATATTTTGCACTCCTGCCCGGATATGTTGTACTAGATCTTCTTTTTCGCTATCTCCTTCAAGATCTTTTTTGAGCAGAGAAGCAAACAACTCAATGCTGGCTAAAGGGTTTCTGATTTCGTGGGCGATGCCTGCGGCCATTTCTCCCATCTCTCGTAGTCTTTGATTACGTTGTGCCAACTCTTCCATCCTGCGGAACTCGGTCATATCTTGCAGGATTAATATTGTGCCAATTTGACCTCCGTGGTTATCCCAAACGGGAGATGCAGAAATACGGATGTGCAGAGTACCTCCGTTTGCATTGGCAATGTCTTTGTCCTGGCTAATAGTTTCGCCACGGGAATTCCCCAGCCGGGCAACCACAGATTCGAATACAGGAAATACTTCATTTAAAGATTTTCCAAGACAACTTTGAGGTTTTATCCCTGTGATAGTTCCAGTTGTTTTATTGCAAGTGGTGATACTTCCTGTGCGGTCTACAACAAGAACACCGTTGGTTTGGCTTTCCAAAATATCATTTAGATAATTTTTTACCCGTTCCTTTTCAGCTAGATTTATTTCCAACTCATCATTTTTATCGGATAGTTCAAGGTCAAGTTTTTTGACTCTTCCCTGAAGTTCGTCGTAAGAATTTTGCAACTGTGCGGTGACTTCGTTAAAAGCCTCCATATTCTGTATAAGGGTCTGGATTTCTTTGTTTTTATTGCTATCAGGGTTTGTCATGGGAAGGATTACAGTGGGTTTTCAATCTTTTTCTATTATAAATTAAAATCATCCTTCTTTTGATTGTTTTTCCCACTCCTGAATGTTGGCCCTGGACTGGGCAGCACGTTTGAGAATAGGGTCGGCACTTTCAGCCGTGATCAGTCTGTTGATTTCATCTTTTGATTTTTCTGTATCTCCTTCTTGTTCATAGCTTTCGATCAAGAGATAATCTGCCCAATTTCTTAAGGGGTTATCCGGGAAAAGTTCTTTCGCGGAATCAAAAGCTTCGATAGCGGCTTTAAATCGATTCATTTTAAAAAGAGAAGTGCCTAGATGATAATAAGATTTCTGGATATAGTCGGGAATAACGCGCTCTTTCCTGTCATATTCAGCAATAGCATTTTGATAGGATTGTGCGGCCTCCGTATATTTTTTCATTTCGGTTTTAACTTCGGCAATTAAATAGTGAGTCTCGGCTTTATTTTTTGACAGGGTCAGTAACTCGTCAAACATTGTCAATGCCCCGAGAAAATTTCGGTTTCCTTTATGAGCTTGGGCGAGCAGTTTTTTAGCTTCTAGCAATCTTTTGCTGCGAGGAAAGTTTTTGATGAAAGCACGACCAACCATAATGGCTTCATCAAAATTTTTCTCTTCTAAATGAATATTGCCCAAGTTTAGAAAAATTCTATCTCGAAATGAGTTTTCAGAATCGAGCACTTTGACTTTTTCATAAAACTTGACTGCTTCAGGGTACATGCCTATTGCCTGATAGGCTTCTCCGACCTGTAACAGGGTCTTGGTATTCTTAATGTTCTTGACCGGTAGGCTGACAAAATCGCTGTAGGAATAAAGAATAGGTAACATACCTTTTTGCTTTGAATATTTATCCACCAAGGCAATGAGAGCTTGTTTGACGAACCTTTCAGCTTCCTGTGAAAAACGGGACTCAGGCCCGAGCGGGAAAAGTTTTTTAAATTCCTCAATAGCTTTTAGGTAGTTCTGTTCCATTAAGTACGCGATGCCGCGACTCAAAGTTACTTCAGCCAGTATTTCTACATTTTTTGCGTCCTGAAAAATTTTTTCATACGTTGGAAAGGGCTTGTAATAATAAGAGACGTCAAAAACGATGTCATTGACTTCTAATCGCGGACTACGTATCCCGATATCAGCCATTCGAATTCTTCCATATTGCGTGTCGGCACTGTCTTCCATAACGGGGTTTTCTTCTTCATCCAAGATAGGCTTTCCTTCTTCATCTTGTTGAGGGGCTTGTTTTTTGCTGGATTCATCAAACACTGCCAAAGCATTTTGATAGTTGCCATTAAGCATGTAAGTATCGCCGATTCGGTTCAGGGCTTTATGTGCATTGGTTGAAGAGGGGGCCAAATTCAGAAGATTGAAGAAATGTATTCGCGCCTTATCATACTTTTCCTGAGAAAAATAAATTTCAGCCATATTAAAATTGATTTCTGGTTTTTCATTTAGTTCTCCGGGCCAGCGTTTGGCACCCGTCTCATAAATTTCAAGCGCCTGGTCATATTCGTTTTTTTCGTAAAACCGATCAGCTATCGCAAAAATCCCTGTTTTTGCGTCCAGATTTTTTGGAGAACTCTTGAGTATCAATTGAAAAGCATCGAACGCTTCTTTAAATCTTTCTTCTTTCATCAACATCGCAGCCAGGCTATTCTTTCGCGTCTCATTATATAAGCTCTTCTTTTTTTTGCTGACACCCTGGTTATAAAGAGTTCGAGCCTCAAGTCTATAACCTATATCATCGTATATCGTTGCTACCTTCAGCAGAGCATGGTCGTAAAATTTTGATTTGGGGTCTTTCCTCATGGCAGACTGGTAAGCAGATAAGGCCCTATCATAATTAGGGTTAAGCTCCTTAAATGTTTTACGGTATTCAGACTCTGCTCTTAAATAGAGGGACTGCCCTAGGTATTTGCTTTCTGGATATTTTTCTGTAAATTCTTTTAAAGCTTTTGATGCAATAGGGTAATTTTGGCTTTGAAATTCTTTAAGTCCTTTTTGGTAATCTTCCCATCCGTTCTTTTCTTTTTCCTGCTCATCTCGGTTGATAAGGGTACGGACTTTGTCTGGTGTGTATCCCGCTAGGCGCACCTTTCCGCGAGAAGGCGAACCACCTTTTTTGATATCCGCTTTTCCGCTCTTTCTGTTGCCACTTTTTGTTTCTCTGGAAGCAGGGGAAAGGCCTCCAATTCTTGCTTTTAAAATAGGTCGCGACTCCCCCTTCAGATCAATTATGATTTGAGGTTTTTCGGGATTCATCGAATGGAAAAATCGAGTATTGGATTGCTTTAAAACAAAAGTAATTTTTACTTTTCCTTCCCTCGAGCTAACCGTAAATTGCTCCAGGTTTTTGTCGTTAAATGATTTACTGCGAACTCGCGGTCCCCGCTGGGTCTCTGGCAGAGTCAAAATAATGCGTTTTTCTGCAAAGTTTGCTTTAACCTGATAGGTAACGGGTTCGGTCAAGTCGATCAAAATTCTTGTGTAGATTGGGTGTGGTCCAATTTTTACTGTTTTGAGTAAAGGGCCATTCCCATAGAAATCTTCCTGGGCCCAAAGGTCTGATACCATGAAGGATGGCACAAGTAGAAAAGCAAGGATGAGGATCTCTTTAAATTTTGTTTTTATTGACATATTCTTTGATTTTGGCTTTTTTTCATAAATAAAGCAAGTTAGGTGCCATTTGCGAATTCTTAAGACTCTTTAGATATCTCGTGCTTTTTTTATGCTGTAGAAGTCTAAATTTTTAAACGTTTTAGCCATAAATATAGTATAAAGCGGTCTACCATTTTCTTCGACATTTTCTGAAAAAACATGATGTTTATCAGAGTCAGCTTTTTGACCTAATTGAAAATTTTGGAATTAATCCAAATCTACCCGATTCGGAGCAGGAAATGAGCACACCGGAACAGGAAAAATTGAAATGGCAGGAGTCTGAGACAGTTAGGAATCTGTTGAAGAAGCAAAATAGCTTGTTGGGGAATTCCCTGGAAGCACTGGATCATCTGATCTTTTTGCAAAAAAGTATCAACCTTCTCAGCTCCGAAGAAATCAGCAAGGTTATGGCAGAAAAGCTGCCTTCCATTTTAGCTGTAAAATATTTTACTTTTTTCCTGTTTGACAAAGATCGCAGAAAATTACGACTCCTCAGTCACAATCACCCCGAATTGCAGGAAGGCCTAACTCTTTACCAGAGTGAATCGCCTATTATGGAAGATGCTATGACATCAGGCCGGTATATTTTTGAGCAGGACTTTGCAAGCTCAAGGTATTTTCGCGGTCGTAAGAATCCTTTGTTCAAACATACGTTTTTTGTTTCCATCCCTTTAATGATTGAGAATGAAATTATTGGGGTGTTGAATATTAATGATAACGAAAAAGGTTTTTTTAACGTTGGGGACTTGGATTTTTCTCTGAACGTTTCCGAGTTTGTCGCGCTTTCTATAAGCAATGCATTACTTTTTGAGAAAGTTGAAAAGCTTTCTGTCACTGATGGCTTGACGGGCTTGGACAATCACCAGCAGATGCAGTCGATTCTCAAAAATGAAGTATTTCGTTGCCATCGTTACTCCTCTTCCCTTTCTATAATTATGATGGATATTGACCATTTTAAAAATGTCAATGATACCTATGGTCACCAGAAGGGGGATGACATTCTTCTAGATTTTGCATCGACCATGAAAAAGTTTTGTCGCTCCAATGATGTCGCGGCAAGATATGGCGGTGAAGAGTTTGTTCTGGTGTTACCAGAGACAAAGGTTAAGGGAGCCGTTTATATTGCTGAGCGAATCCGTGAAGAAATGGCCAGTCAGGTTTTTCAGCACAAGGGAAAAGATTTTAGTGTGACAGTCAGTTGCGGCATAGCCGAGTTCAACTCGAACCTTAAGAGTCCTGCTGACCTTATCAAGGTTGCTGACGAGGCATTGTACAAGGCCAAACATGAAGGCAGGAACCGCACGATTGTAGGAACGCCATGACAAAATCTCTCGATTGGTTTCGAACTGTAAAAAGCCTTCCTTCTCTTCCTGAGCAGATCAACAGTGTGCTTGTTGCCACAGGCTCCACTTCTTCTATGGACTATAATATTGTTGAAATTATTCAATACGACCCGTCCATGGCACTCAGCGTTTTAAAAGTTGCGAACAGCCCTGTCTATGGGTATTCGGGTAAAATTTCTTCTTTGCAACAGGCGGCAGGTCTTCTGGGGCCGGGAACCATTAAAAATATCATACTGCGCACACCTATTCTGGAAAGGTACTTGACCAACCGCCAAAATGACACCCCGATAGATTTTAGCGACTTATGGGTACATTGTGGAGTGACAGCATCTCTGTCAGGCGGTTTGGGACGCTTGATTGGCGGCCTGGAGTCTGATGTTTGTTTTACTGCAGGGTTGATTCACGATACTGGGGTTATCGCATTGTCTACGTATTGTCCAAAAGAACTGGCGAAAGCATTTGAAATTTCCCATAACGAAAGAATATGTCTGCTTGATGCTGAGAAAAAAGTGTTTGGATTCAATAGTTCTGACGTAAGTATGGAACTGATGAACGCTTGGAATTTTCCTGAGTCTCTTTCAGATTTATACCGTTCAGATGACAAAGATAATGAATCCAGTTGGGTTTCGAAACCGATTGCAGTTGTGGTATTAGCAAAAACACTTTTGAAGGAATGGGGTTATCCCGGTTGTTCTCATATGCAAGGGGAACTAGATAAGGAACAATTACTGCAATTCCTGGGAATTACGGCTGATGATTTATCTAAATGGGAAGATGAACTTAGAAAATACATCATATTGGCTATGGGCGTTTTAAAAGAGAAACACTAATCTCCATATTGCCTGACAAATTTTTATTTAAAGACGAACAAACTATCAAAGCATCTATAGCCTAAGATGCTCAACTCCATCCACGCTTATCTGTTTCCGCGACTCTTTCCTTTTCCCATTTTCCGTGCCCCGAATGGGGGTGTATCTGTAGCTATACTTGCTATAAAGATTTTAGAGGGTAACTAGCGTCAATTTATGCTACGGTTTGGGTGGGTGTGGTTTTATATCAAATTTGTTGAGGGCGAGGGATTTTTGACGTTATTTTGTGTTTAGCGCTGGTTTATAAATAGCTGTTTTATTTGACAATTTCGCATCTCGGGATATAATATTCCCCGACTATGAAAATAAAACTTGAATCAGACAGCTTCAGTATTATTGGCGAAAGCCAGCCTATCCGTGAAGTTTTTGACGTTGTAGAGCGTGCTGCAGTCTCACAGAGCACGGTAATGATCTATGGCGAAAGCGGTACTGGAAAAGAACTCATCGCCCGTGCTTTGCATTTGAACAGTCCGCGTGCTGCCAAACCTTTTATCGCTGTCAATTGCGGTGCCATTCCTCATGAACTTTTAGAGAGTGAACTGTTTGGCTACGAAAAGGGAGCATTCACAGGTGCGGTTAACACCCGGATCGGGCGGATGGAGTTGGCAAATCAAGGAACTATCTTCCTCGATGAAATTGGCGATATGCCCACAGCCTTGCAGGTAAAACTATTGCGGGTTCTTGCTGAAAGAGAGATTGACCGTTTGGGCAGTAGCAAGCCGACACCCATTGATATCCGAGTCATCACCGCTACGCATAGAAACTTGGAAGATTTGATCAAAGAGGGTAATTTTCGTGAAGACCTTTTTTATCGGCTAAATATTATTCCTATTAATCTTCCTCCGTTGCGTGAGAGAAAAACCGATATCCCTCTCTTAGCGAATCACTTTTTAAAGCAATTGAATGGACCAGCAGGTGGAAAAAGTATCAGCGATGAGGCGATGGGATATTTGGTTAACTATTCTTGGCCGGGCAACATTCGGGAATTGGCAAATTTTGTAGAACGCATGTTGGTGTTGAGCATTGGTACTACTATCACGCCGCGCGACCTGCCGGATAAAGTTCTTGGTGATGTTCCAAAAGATAAATGGAAGCCATTAGAAGTAGAAGAGGAAGGCAACCCTGCACAGATGTTGCAGCAGTCTTTAAAACAGTCTTTTCATGTTGGTATTCCGGAAGAAGGTATCAACCTTAAAAAAACGGTTGAAGGTTTTGAAAAAGAATTGTTACTAGAAGCGCTGGAAAAAACCGGTTGGGTTAAAAACAAAGCCGCAAATTTACTCGGACTCAATCGCACCACCCTCGTAGAAAAACTCAAAAAAATGAAAATCACTAACCCTACAGGGTAAGCTCCAAATGGTGAGCCATTGTGGATAACAGGTCCCATCCTGTTGAATTTAATTCTCCGTGCAAATTCAATCAACAGATAATACAAACTATTCTGTCCGCCTTTTTTTGATGAGAAGGTAATGTGAGGAACGAGGGTTGTATCCTTTTGCCTGTTTGCCCCACTAATAAATGGTCTCCCTATTGCGGAAAATATCGACCCCACCAGATGTGTCATATTGCATGGGAAGGGCATAACTATGCTTTTCCATCAATGGATATATATGAAGATGCCGTGTTGCAGATTTTCTTTTTGAATGAAAATAGATTTGCGGTTCTGATCCAAAACTGCGATTTTTCCTCTTTATAGGAATGATCACGAAAGTATTTTTTCACCTCAAGGGACTCTGAAAATGGATTGGTCTTGGAAGTCAGGCGGGTAGCTTGAGGGATTGAAAGATTAAGGAAGAAACCCTTTTGGATCCATTTAGGGCAACTCAAAACCAAAGTCAAGATTCCCAAAGGGATTACCTTATCGAGTCGACGAGTCTGTTGAGACCGGTGACTGTTCTCAGGTTACTGCCAGCCTAAAATATCAAACTTTTAAGTAAGAAGCCTTGATTTCCCCTCGTTCATTGAGGGAGGGGAAAATTTGGCTATATCTTAATGCGGGTGTCAGTGCGTCCCCTGTAAGGGATGCAATTAAAATGGACGAGAGCAAAAGGCTGTTGGCAAATATTACTTGAGGGGTTATGTTTTTTACCAGCGGCGATGCGCCGCTTAGCCTTCTATGCGGGCGTTGGCGAGTTCTTGACCTATTTTTGTGAGATCTTTTACGAATTTATGGAAAGCCTGATCAGTATCTTTATGCTGGGTTTGCTGGCGGATACTTTCTCCATCGGCATCAATAATAAGATCGAGAACATTGATCCCCGGGGTCACATGATGTTTTCTGATTTCTACTCTGATTTCATTGATTTCCATGGATCTTTCTCCGAACAAAACAGTTATTGACGACAAGTAAAGTGAGTCTACTTGTACTAGAAAAAATTTAGGAAATAAATTAATAGCATTTCGAGGGAATGGGGTCAAGACCCTTTATACTTCTATGAAGGTACAAAAGTAATTAAAGAGATTTTAAATGCGCTCAAAGAGCCCCGACAACTTATAAAATCAATGCAGTATTGATTCGATCGCTAGACCGAGAAATCGAGGATGCGTGCTCGGGATTGTTCGTTCTGTATTTGAGACGCCAGGGCGCGGATGGATGTTTCAAATCTCAATAAGCCTTGTTGCAGGCGGGTCACTTCTTCAGCGAGATCGGTGTCGGCCAGACCAGATTCCGCTTGGGTCAGGTTCTCGATTTGCGAACTCAATCCATTAGCGGCACTTGCCAATCTGTTTCCAACTGCGCCTACCTGACCCCGAGCAGCGTTTAGTGTTTGTGCGGCCCTTTCGAAATCGTCTATCGCTTGCAAGGAACTTTGCGAAGTAGAGATGTCTGAGTTAGAGATTCCCAAGGATTCTGTCGTAACACTGTCTACCACATTGAGGTTGATTTGGTTAGCAGCCCCTGATCCTGAACCTGCTTGAATATTTACGGGATCGGCACTTGGCGCAAGGGAGCCGTCTAAAAGTTTTTGGCCATTGAACTCCAGAGAGCCGGTCAAACGGTCTATTTCGCTTTGAATTTGTGTGAACTCCTGATTCAAAGCCTGCCGTTGGGAATCGTTCAGGGTTCCATTACTGGATTGAATTGTAAGCTCTCTACCACGGCCAACCAGATCGGAAATTCCGGCAAGCCCGCCATCAGCTATGCGCGTAAAATTCGCTCCCGTTTCGACATTGCTGACAGCTTGGGTGAGCGAGCTGATCTCGGAGCGGAGCTGGGTAGAAAGTGCACTAGCAGCGGCATCGGTTCCTGCTTGGTTCAACCTTCTGCCAGATGAAATTCGCTCCAGTGAATTTTGCAGGCCAGATCGGTTCCGATTAATAGTGTTTAGTAACTGGCTAAATGTTCCACCACCTATGGGGTCGACCATTGTCTTCGTCCAAATAGAAATGTTATTGATACCCATTCTACTGACCTTAGAGCTAAAAGGTCAACCGGCATAAGTTCATATTAGCGAAAGTCTTTGGAATAACGTTTAATTCTCTGAGTGATTTTCGGTTTTGTTAGGAGAGGGTTTAAATTATTTTGTAAGAATTTAGAAGAAATGACGACTATTGGATAGCTAAAAAAACTGTTTATCGGCCCATCCATATTTATAACAGGGTAGAATTAATGCTAGGGGCGAATATAAAATTAAGCAATAAGGGGAAGTATGAAGAATTTGAAACAAATAATAATAATTTTTGCTATTGCCGGTGTTCTGGGAGCTTTTTTCTATTTAGATCTCGGCCAATACCTGTCCCTTGAATATTTAAAAGATCAACAAGCTAATTTCTTAGAGTTTTATAAAGAAAATACTTTGTTGGCAATTGGAGCATTTACCGCAGTTTATATTGTGTCGACTGCTCTTTCTCTACCAGGGGCTGTACTTCTTACCTTACTGGGCGGTGCTTTGTTTGGGTTGCTTATTGGAACAATTCTGGTTTCTTTTGCCAGTAGCATCGGCGCGACACTAGCTTTCCTTGTTTCACGTTTATTGTTGCGCGACTGGGTTCAGAACAAATTTGGTAGTTATCTAAAATCATTCAATGACGGGGTGCAAAAAGATGGGGGCTTTTACCTTTTCACACTCCGGTTAATTCCTGCTGTTCCCTTTTTCGTTATTAATCTGGTGATGGGGCTTACTCCCATGAAGGCAATAACTTTTTACGGGGTGAGTCAGTTAGGTATGTTGGCAGGGACTATTGTTTTTGTAAATGCCGGAACGCAATTGGCTCAATTAGATTCTTTAAGTGGCATTCTCTCCCCGGAAATTATTTTTTCATTTGTTCTGCTAGGGATTTTTCCTTTTCTGGCCAGAAAGCTTGTGGGCTTCTATAAAGGAAGAAGGGTTATGAGTAAATTTAAAAAACCAAAATCATTCGATTACAACATGGTGGTAATTGGCGGAGGGTCGGCCGGATTGGTTACAAGCTATATAGGCGCCGCGACCAAAGGGAAAGTTGCGCTTATAGAAAAACATAAAATGGGTGGAGACTGTCTTAATACGGGATGTGTTCCCAGTAAAGCCTTGATTCGTTCAGCTAAATTCATGGCTGATGTAAAAAAATGTCAGAAGCTGGGTTTTAAAAGTGTGCATGTTGATTTTGATTTTGCGGATGTGATGGAGCGAGTCCAACGGGTTATCAGAACGATAGAACCGCATGATTCTATAGAACGGTATACTTCTTTGGGGGTCGAATGTCATACAGGGGAAGCAAAAATAATCTCACCTTATGAAGTATCTGTGAATGGAAAAGTTTTAACGACCCGGAATATTGTCGTTGGTACTGGAGCGCGTCCCTCCCTCCCGCCCATTGAGGGCATTGAAAATGTTGAATACCTGACCTCCGACACCATTTGGAATATCCGCGAGCAACCCAAAAAACTGTTGGTGTTGGGTGGGGGACCCATCGGTTCTGAACTGACTCAGGCCTTTGCTCGGCTGGGGAGTCACGTGACACAAGTTCAACGCAACAAACGATTGATTCCCAAAGAAGATCCTGAAGTATCACAAATGGTTTTGGAGAGTTTTCAAAACGATGGCATCAATGTATTAGTAGGGCATACGCCCAAAAGATTCTTTAAGCGCGACGGAAAAGATTTTTTGGAGTGTGAGAATAATGAGAACTCTGTTGAAGTCGAGTTCGATACCCTGTTGATTGCATTGGGCAGAAAAGCCAACACAACCGGATTTGGGTTGGAAGAACTGGGAGTAGAGTTAACCCCGCAGAAAACGATTAAGGTAGACGAGTATATGAAAACCAATATCCCCAATATTTATGCCTGTGGCGATGTTGCTGGTCCCTATCAGTTTACTCATACCGCTGCTCATCAGGCCTGGTACTGTGCGGTCAATTCCATGTTAAACCCTTTTTACGGATTCAAGATCGATTACAGCACCGTGCCCTGGTCAACTTTTACTGACCCCGAAGTAGCACGTTCGGGTTTGAACGAAATAGAAGCTAAAGAACAGGGAATTCCATATGATGTCACTACTTATGGAATTGATGATCTGGACCGGGCTATTGCCGATGAGGCTGCTCATGGGATAGTTAAAGTCTTGACGGTACCAGGAAAAGATAAAATTATTGGCGTGACCATTGCGGGGCTTCATGCGGGTGACATTATTTCAGAATATGTTGCGGCGATGAAAAACGGATTTGGAATGAATAAGATTTTGGGTACTATTCATATCTATCCCACTCTTGCCGAAGCAAATAAATATGCGGCAGGAAATTGGAAGAAAAATAATGTCACCGAAAAAGCTCTAGCCTGGGGTGAGAGAATCAATCGGTGGAGAAGAATCTATGTTTAAAAAACTGGTTTTATTCATTACCTTTTCGACTTGTTTCTTTTTGTTGGTGCCTGCTGGTTCTGAGGAGATAAAGGAAAAACTGGGGTTAAGTGCGAAAATAAATAATGCGGCACTTGCGTCCAAAAATATTCCCAAGGGCATGGTTTTAATTCCCGACGGAGAGTTCGTTAGAGGGACAACCTCAAAAAAAGCTCAGAATGTTTGCCTTAAAAACAATGATCACTGTAAGGAAAAATGGTTTAAGGATGAAGAGCCCCGTCACCCCGTCAAACTTAATAACTACTACATTGACACCTATGAAGTGACTCAAAAAGATTACCAACGCGTCATGGTCAAGAATCCTTCCGAGTTTAAAGGGGCTAATTTGCCGGTGGAGAGAGTTAGCTGGTATGAGGCAATGGAATATTGTGAGAAAGTTGGCAAGCGACTTCCCACTGAAGCTGAATGGGAATGGGCGGCAAGGGGGGGTAAACAATCGACCTTTGCATGGGGTAATGAAGCTGAATCCAATCGAGCTAATTTTTGCGATCGTAGTTGTGATAAACGTTGGAAAGAAAAGCAATTTGAGGATGGTTACAGTCACACGGCTCCGGTAGGCAGTTACCCAGCAAATGATTTTCGCTTGTATGATATGTCGGGTAACGTATATGAATGGGTTATGGACTGGTATGATGAAGACTATTACGAGGAAAAACCATATAACAATCCTAAAGGCCCTCAAAAAGGCAATAGTAAAGTGATCCGCGGTGGTTCTTGGATAAACTATTCTGTCGGGGTTCGACCTTCTGATAGAACAGACGCCAAACCGTCAAAGAAAATTAATTTTGTCGGTTTCCGCTGTGCTCTATAAAGTATTTTCCACCTGGTTTCCGGGCTAAGCGACTTTCTTCTGCAGAGATAAAAAATATTTCTAGAAGCTTCAGGGTTCCTGACGGTAATAAAAAACACAGACCTATTGCTTCCCCCTGTTAAGGGGTTGCAAAGGGGGGTGGGGGAGTTTAAAATTACGGAGATTTTAAACTTGAGGAAAAAGCCAGATGAAGGTATCCATCAATGGAGTTGACCAAGAAGAATCCGATTTTAAAGGTGATACCTTAGGAGCTATCCTTGACTCCATGGAGAAAAAATCCCCGGGTTCCTATATAAGGAGAATGTGGCTGGATGGCAAAGAATCCCCTTCCGATGACCGGGAAGCCCTGCAAACAAAACCTTCAGATATTGATTCTCTAAAAGTCGAACTGGCTAACTTGAAAGATCTAGTAGCCACCAACCTCGCAAATGCCCTCGATTATCTGAAAAAACTCATCCCTGGCTTTCAGCAGGCTGCAGATTTATTTCGTGCTGGAAATGAACAGGAGGCCAATAAATATTACCTGAAAATTCTGGATGGTATCGACTGGTTTTCCCAAGTTGTTAGCATAATAATGAATCCTGACGAAGGTGAAATAGAGCTACCCGACGCTGATGATGAAAATTTGCTGGCGCGGCAGATAAAGCTAACCGACTTGATGAGCCAGATGCTGGAAGCTAACCAGAATCAGGACTGGGTGCTTCTAGCAGATATCCTAGAATATGAAATGTTACCTTTTTATAAGGACTGGGAAAATATTCTCTCCAAATTAGAAAATCCGCATTAATTTAATTCCCAATCCCTTCTATTCCTATCCCCAAGTAACCGCCTGAAATATAATGCTTTGCCAGTTTTTATGGCAAAATTTCAATGATAAAAGTTCATAGACATAGATATTTTTAAAAAAAAGCCCTAAATTAGAATTAAAGTTTGATTAGTTTTTGCCGATAAGAGAAGCGTAGGAATATCATCCTCTCTGGGGTAAAGGTAAACGTTGGGAGGGAAGTTTTACAGGCTTTGTTTTTTTTGAAGTATTTTATAGTAAAAAGGATACTTGAGGCCTGATTATCTTATCGGACAAAGTTGCTAAAGCTTTACTAGGTAATTGATTTTTTATCGATAAGAGTTTCAGGTATCAGGAAGCAACCCCAGGGACCGGGTACCAAAACAGAAATAATACCGACAAGGGGGATGCTATGGCTGAAGAAGTAGGTAATTTTCCATTAGACCAAGGAAACAGAAGTGCCTTAAGGGGATTGGAACAATCCCGTGAAGAAGTAGGGCGGCCACGCCGGCTTGAGGACGGTGAAGAAGATTTAAGAAATCCGGGCCGAGCTCGCGAAGCTGCGGCAGAAGAAGAAAGAGACGTTTCTCGACCCGACCGAATCGAAGATCGCGTTGAAATCACTCAAGATGCTTTTGATCAGAACCAGTCAGCTGAACGTAATCGCGCAGGAACCCAAACCGAGGAAGTTCGCCAGGTAGTCGATCAACAAGAAACTGATCAGCAAGAATCCATTCAAGGGCAGGCTGTTGCCGAACGGCGTGTTGCATCTGAAGATGCCCTTCAACGAAATCGAACAGAACCCACTCCCAACAACACCGGTGACTCAGCGCAGGTTGCAGGTCCAGGCGATTCTGACCCAGAAGAATCCCTAGACGAAGGTTTTCAACTGGGCAATACCCAGACTAACCCCAATCGCACTGAAGAATTTGCCTTGCGGAATCAGATAGACAACCCAGTGGAAGCTGCTGCTGCGACTAACAACTTGGACTCTAATCCAACTTCCCGAGCAAGAGATTCACGAAATGAAAGCAGAAATGCAAACAATGCTGTTTCTAACGCGCCAGAACAGCAAAACATTCAATTGCAGCAAAGAGTGGAATCAGACAATGCTGAAGTTAGGGGAACTGAAGAGGTAGAGGTTCAGGAGGATAATCTTTCTGAAACAGGGGCGAATGTTCCAGAAGCAAGGTCCGAACAAAGGGCTGAAGATGCGCGAGAAGCAGCCCGTAGTGAACCGCCTTTGGATATACCTGCAGCAGATGTAGGGCAAATTGAGGAAGTTAGCGAGCCCTTGCAGGAAGCTCAGGATACTAATCCGTTACGTGCGCCTGGGCCTTCAGAAATTAGGGATGAGCCGGATGCTACGGCTATAGAAACTGAACGTGGACAGAATGTCAGTAGTTTGATTTAAACAACGAACCGCGCCCGCCAGCAGCATGCTCTGTTTGGGCCTTATTGTACAACTCATCAAGAGGAGACAAGCCAGAACTGGAACACCCCATCGCTTAGAAGAGGATCTCGATTAATATTGGAATGGTTTGCGGCCTTGACCAATATTAAAAGAAGGTTCAAATTTTGACTTAAGGCCCGTCAGGGTCACCTGTCACATCGGCGTAGTCTGTCGCCTTACGGCGAAAGTCCGTCGCTGATGTGGTAGCACGCACTGGCGAGGCGGGCGTTTTTTTTCCGGTAGATCTGTGTAACTCCGTTCTTGATGTGTTTATCGACATTTTCGATTAAACACTTTATAGGCGAAACAAGTTATTTTCGCCAGACCGGAAAAAAACGTGCAGGTTCTCAATAATATCCCCCCAACATTTTTCCCTTTTAACTCCAGTCGAACGACCAGCAAAAATCCTGCTGTCAATGTGGCCAGGGATACATTGAATCAGGCAGGGAAAGCCTCTCAAAATAAAAGCCAAACCATATTCGATGCGGTTTTTTTAAATAAAAGGCAGGTTCCTCAGCTAAAGGCCACCGGGCCTCTTGCAGCTTTTAGAACGGCAGACGCGATCGCGCTTCTCAGCCAGCGTTCCCAATCCCAAAAAATTCCCATCATAGAGAACCTAGATAAAAAGCAGTCATTTGCTCTTGCCCGATTGCGTCAATTGGATGGTCTTACAGACTCGCTAAAAGAACTGCAGCAAACAGTGGTCGATTTGGAAAATGCCCTGAATCCGAAATCGGCTTCTTCGTCCCGATTCAGGGAAGTTCTTGCCGCGGCGGGCAAAAACGCACCGCTGGATAGTTTTGATGTCAGATCTGTACGGTTATCGCGGACGGCAGAACTGGTTTCAGATGTAAAAGATCCCTCGCAAAAACTTGGACTGAGCGGTAGGTTTTTTATCAATGGCGTTCTTATTACGGTTGTCTCTACCGACTCTTTGTCCACAATTAAAAATAAAATCAATTTTGGGGAAGATGTAAATCAAAACGGTACTCTCGATCTTTCGGAAGACATTGATCAAAATGGGACCCTTGGAATATTGCAGGTGGCTAATTCCGAATTTGGTGAGGGGATTTTTATAAAGGAAGATTTAAATGGAAACGGAGAGATCGACCCCGCAGAAGATAGCAATTCCAACAACCGGCTTGATGGGGGGTCTCTTGAAAACAATGTGGTGGCCCTAATTCGAGACAACCGGCTTGTTCTGGTAAGTCTTGCGGGAGGCAGTAATACCATTGATTTAAGGGGGGACGATAGTGTTCTTTTGGACCTAGGATTCTTTGAAGTTGTTGATGGTGGATTGCCGGTTCAAAAAGAGATTCAACTAAACGATTTAAAAACTCCTGAAAACCTGATCGTTCAACCGCAAACCGCAATCGTTGAAGTAGATGGAAAGTTTTTTAGTAGCAATACGGATGTCGTTTTTGGAGTAATTGAAGACACTGCTTTGGTGTTGCAGCAGGCCTCGGAAAAGTCTGCGAAGATCACTATTTTTATTGATGCGCCTACCTTTTTTGAGCAAATCAAAATTCTATTCAGCCAGTTCAATAATGCTATTGCAAAAATAAATGACCTGCTTGCCGTTAGCAATTCCTTTGAAGAGGACGGCGATATCCAGGATATTCGCAATGACCTGACCATCGATCCTCAAAAAGAGGCTCGTGTTTTGCAAGAAAGAAATCGCATTATCGATGAACTCCGCGGCAGGCCAGGAAACACACAAGCAACTGGTATCTCCGTGGCCAATACGGGAAAAAAGACTCAGCAGGAGGTTGCTGTTACCTCCATTGTTAAAGGAATTAAAGGTGGATTGAGTTTTCCATCCCAAAATGGCGATGAAAACTTATTAAAAAGATTGAGTTCGGCTGGAATTCGAACATTGACCGACAACACCTTTGCGATTGATGAAACAGAATTCAAACGTGGACTGGAAAAAAATACACTCGAAGTGTTTGATCTGTTTACAAACTCTGAAACCGGAATCCTTCCTCTACTCGCTGAGAGACTGGAAAATATTGCGCTTGAAGGTCGTGGTGATCTGGCGATCAAGCAAACCAAAGTGATTATTCAATCCGGTGCTCCTAATATCCTGGCAGAAAATTTTCGCAAATTTACCGAGAACTCAAACCTGAGTACGACTGTTCAAACCTTAATCGCGGTGGCCTGACTATGAAAGAAGTAAAGATCAAAGAAATTCTTGAAAATAAAATAACTCTTTTGGAAAAACTGACAGAGGAAATGGAGAAACAAGTAAAGGCTGTCGACCAAAATGACGAGTCTTCGCTCATTCAAATTCTTGATGAAAAAGAAGCCGTGATTGAGTCGTTGGTCAGTGATGATCAGGAGTTGGAAAAAGGTGTTGCGCTTTTGGATGATAAAAACCGGGTTGCGATTGCGAACAATTTGAAAGAGCTAGGAACACAAATCAAGAGTGAAATAGAAAAAATTATAGGAATGGAAAACGATTGCGAGAAAAAGTTGCTCAACGAAAAATTAGAGTTATTTGAAAAAATGAGGTCGACGAGAAACGGGCGCACCTTATTAAAAGGATATGGAATTTCAGCAAGGATCAAGCCAAAAATATCGGGAAGTATTTAACGGAGAAAGACAATTATGGGTTTTTCAATAGTACCGGTAAGCAGGGTTTTTAAAACCTATCAGGGGCAGGCACGGATTGCTGACTTGAATAAGAAAAGTTCAGTTAAAAGAGCTCAGGGGCAAAAGGACCAGGTTACCATTTCCAGTGCAGCGCGACAGGCTTTGCAGAAAAGCCCCAAGGGGGATGCTCCCGTTCCTACTGCTAATGCGGAAGCGGTTGCAAGTGCCAGCAAGCCAGCCCCAGCAGTGAGTGGCAACTTTGTTCCGGGGATATAAATTTTCTTTTGATCTTTAGTGCTAGTTTTCGTTTTGATTGTGCCTCGGGTCTGCTAATATTCCCTCCTGACAAAAAACTTCTAAATTTTATTTTATGATTTGTATTCCTATCGTAGGTGCCTCCATGCCAAATGCATTGGAGCAGATTACCTCAGCAGAAAATATAGCTGATATTCTGGAGTTACGTCTCGATCTGATTGATTCGCCTGATCTTAAAGTGCTTTTAAATGCGGTTAGCAAACCCGTTATTGTCACCAATCGAAGCAAGTTGGATGGAGGGCAGTTCAAGGGCAATGATGATGAACGCCTACAAGCATTGAGTGATGCTTTGGCCGCAGGAGCTGACTATGTAGACATTGAGGTTTCAACTCCACGCGAATTTTTGCAGCCGTTTTTAGAAGGTCACGAAACTTCTCGAATCATTATTTCTTACCATGATTTTTCCCATACTCCTGAAGATTTGAATCCGCTTTACGAAACGATGGGCGCTTTACCAGGTGGAATTATTAAAATTGTCACCTATGCCCGCGACCTCAGCGATAACCTGAAGATGTTCGAACTTCTTGAGCGAGCAAAAAAAGAAAACAAAAAACTAATAGGACTTTGTATGGGCGACCTAGGAGAGATAAGCCGTGTGCTTTCTCCGCTCTATGGAGGTTTGCTCACCTTTGGTAGCCTTGAAACAGGACAGGAAAGCGCACCGGGCCAGATACCTGCGAATGTTCTGAAAAATATTTATCGCGTTAGTGGTGAGCGAGAAGACTTTAAGATTTATGGAGTCATTGGCAACCCGGTTTCTAAAAGCATGGGTTATCTGATTCATAACCGGGCTTTTCGAGAAATCGGTTCGCCGCATATTTATGTTTCGTTTCTGGTGGGTAACGTAGAAAAGTTTTTTATCGCTTTCAAAGATTTCTTTTCAGGACTGAGTGTGACGATGCCTGCAAAGGAGAACATCATGCCTTTGTTGGATAAGGTTGACGCAACAGCCCAAAGCATTGGTGCCGTCAACACCGTTGTCCAGGAAGATGGAAAGTGGGTAGGCTACAACACCGATTGTTCTGGCGCTATTGCCGCCCTTGAAGCGTCCACTTCTTTAAAAGATAAAAATGTTTTGATCCTAGGTTCAGGAGGAACTGCCAAGGCCATCGGTTATGGAATTAAAGAAAAAGGTGGGCACTTAACCGTCTCTTACAACCGAAATAAAGAAAGAGGTGAAAGTCTTGCCAAAGAGTTGGATTGTGAGTTGGTTCATTGTCGCGACGCGGGGATACAGTCAATAGATATTCTCATCAATTGCTCGCCTGTGGGGATGAACCCCAATATAAACGAAACACCTTTTCTTGCCAGAGATTTTAAGGAAGGAATGGTTGTGTTTGATTCGGTCTACAACCCTTTAGAGACCAAGTTGTTGCGAGAGGCCAAAGCCGCGGGGTGCACCGTCATTCCTGGAAGCGAGCTGTTCATCAATCAGGCGGCGCGACAATTTGAACTGTGGACGGGGCAACCTGCCCCTATTGACGCCATGCGCGAAGTATTGATGGAGAAGTTAAGAGATATAAGTTAGGAAGAAATTTTTCAGGATTATTTTATGATTCTAGATGCTTGAGAAACGATTATCGGCTTCAACCATCTACTATCGACCAAAGGCATACATTTGCCAGCTATTTCGTGTCATGTGGAATCAGATATGAAAAAATTAACTGATAGAATTGATGGCAATTAGCCGTAAAGCGTAACCCTGGAGAGATATCGAAATAGCGCATAGGCTGACAGGGAAAAATGAATCGGGGCGATTCAGAGAAATACCCAATACAAAAAAATTACAGATCATTGATGCGACGAGCACATAAAAGGCATTGATTTCCATACGTTTATTCCTCCTTCGTGTAAAGAATGTTGTTCCTCAGTTAATGCTGTAGGGGACTTTTCCTTATTGTATTGCCATTTTTGGACAGACACTATAATTCGAGGATATCAGATCAATATTTAGAGAAGTAAGTATCTAATTGTTGGCCATTAACAAATAGTGGGTAGGATTAAATTGCTGCGTAACCATTGCAATCAGTAAAATGCTTCCTGACAAAAGGAGAAGTCATGGTTGAGAGTAACCCACCATAATTTAAGCTAGCCCTTACCTCATCGCCCACTTTAATACTATTGCATTTGCTATCCAGAATAATGTGGTCGCTACTTGATCCAAGGAGTTTGAGTTTGTTATTAAAATTTAAGCCGGAAGGCATAGCATCTTGATTTCCTAAGGCAATAATTACCCTCTGATGAACTCCTCTATCTTGAAAGCCAGGTATATTTCCAAAAGCATCTTGACCTATTTTCCCGAAGGGAAGAGATGGCTTCTTTTTGGACTCAATAACTTCAGCAACCAATTGAAATGCGCCAGTATGCAAACCTGGAATTGCCTTTCGGCTAACAGTTTCACAACCTAAAAGAATAGATTCACCCAATCGAATATTGTTAACCCTGCCTACATTTTGACAAGATTTAAACCATTCATGATTTGCTGAATTGCCTCCTGAAATTATTTCAAGATTCATCTGGAATTCCTTTTCCAATGAATCAACCAATTCGGAGAGTTCCTGCATGTTTTTATTGTCAGGTATAACTCCACCGTAGCAAGCCAAATTACAGCCAATTCCAATTATTGCTAGATGAGGTAGAGAAAGAGTTTTTCGGATAAATTGTGATAGGTCAGAAATGAGTACACCTTCTCGCAGATCCCCCAGTTCGGCCATAATGATAACCTGATGGATTTTATTTTGCTCTTTTGCGTGATAGGAAAGTTGTTTGAGTGTCTCCATTTCAGTATTCAAACTAATGTCCACATTTTCAATAATGGATTCAGTCTGACTTAGAGGTGTGCGTAAAAGAACAAATGGAATTGATATTCCTGCATTTTTCATTCTAATAATATTTTCAATACGTGAGTCCGCAATGAATTTGACACCACCTTTAATCATTGCTTTAGCTACGGAAGGTTCGCCCAGCACTGCTTTAGTAACCCCCATTAGGGAAACTCCCTTTCTCATATACAATTCAGAAAGAAACTGTGCATTTTTTTGAATTTGGGGAAGAGAAATTTCAATTCTAGGCATGAACAAATTCATCAATTCCTTCCAAACGATTTCCCCCTTTAATTTGTTTGTTTAAAAAGAATTTAGAGTTTTCTAGTTTGATTTTTTGTTCCAGCTTTGGAAATTGGTCGCTTAATGCTTGAACAAGTTTTTGGCATCCATTACTCAATACATCTGTCGTTGGCAATTTTAACTGATGCTCATAATTTTCTATGACTTCCAGAACCTCTTTTTTATTCATGTCTTCATGGCTTAACGCTATAGCTATTACTTTTGTTTTTGAAATAGTTTCAATCAATTTAATTTCGCTCTCTGGAGTCGGCATAGGTAAGGCAGGAAAATCACAGCGAAACTTTCTAGCGGGGGGATGCTGAAGGATCACACCGTCGGGCATACTGCCTTTCAAAATTCCGATTGAACTCATGAAAGCAGGATGGCTGATTGCGCTCTGTCCCTCTACTAAAATAATATCAGGTCTTTCGTTTCTAAATGCCTGGACAACGGAGTTTTCAATCTCACCGACCACAAACTGAGATACGAGAGCGTCTGTTGTTACACCATATTTAGCTCCCTGCATTATGCTGGTTTGGCCAGTTGCGACAAGTACCGATTTAATGCCAATATTGTTCAGGGTATTATTGAGTTCTACTGCGGTGGTCATTTTCCCACAAGCGCAATCAGTACCTAAGACAGCAATAACGGGAACATTTACTTCGGATATTTGCCCTGTAAAGAGGTGCAAGTCTTTTAATGGAGGAGACTTCCTAATGTCTTTAATCTGGACGCCGTTTAGCGCTGCAATATGGGTTAACTCCGGATCGTCAGAAAAAAACTGATGCAGGCCACTAATAATATCCATCCCCTGTTTCATGGCGTCCATGATAAGGAGTCTCTCTTTATTTGGAATAAAAGTTTCCAAGGGGGCTTTCCCGTAAATGTAACAATCTGGAATATCGGAAAGTTTATCCAAGGCATTATCTAAATCAGTAAAAATAGGAATTCCGCATTTCTCTTCACCTAATGCCTGTCCTGCATCCTTGCCAGCCAATGAACTATCAATTACTCCAACAACGGAATAAATTTCAGAATATCGGACTAATGCAGCAGCAGTTTTTCCATCTATTAAACCGAATTGGCTTTCGCAGTAGATCAGGGCTGTTTTTTTCTGACTAGAGTTATCCTTCTTTATTTGTTTCCACTCTTGTTTTACAAATAGTGTTTGATTTTTAATTAGGTTCTCCGTTTATGTTTAGCTTTCTCTTAATTTTCTTTCGCCACTTTTGTGAATGGCATGTTCTAATTTTTTTCCGTTCGGTTCCTGGTAGGCGATACACTCATCTTTCTGTCAAGACCAGAAACAGTTATTTTGATGTCATTTACAGAGGATTCGATATAACCCAGCAACCTTTCCACATTGTTTACTCCCTCTAGGGTTTGGGTCGCTACTTTGTTATTGAAAGAACAATTGCTATCAATATTTTTGGTTTTAATTGTAGATTTTTCTGAGGCCACAGCTGAAGTCGGATTGATCCATGGGTTTAAACCATTCAGAAGCAAAGCAACTGTAAGTGCAGTCATTATGAATTTTGTATATTTATCTATTGTCATTTTTTCTCGCTTTTAATTATTATGCGTTTTAGGCTTTTTCTGGACTTAAGTGGACTTTCGTCCCAGCCTTCCAAACCTTTTATTTTGCTGGAAATCGAGAGGTTATCGATTTATTGCTTCTTTTGTGTATTTAATGCATTTTTTGAGATCACCTCTTTTAACCTGCCAGAGCTGTCGCAAACCTTAACTTCGTGCATAAAATGAGCTCGTATTTATGTGTTCAGCTCGTTAGGGATGGGCAAAAAAAAAGCCACTCCATAAAAGGAGTGGCATTATTTTTATATCCTTTGCAGTATTTAGTTGTCTTACTCGAATAAGGAACTGGAGGAAGTAGGTTTCAGTTTAGACCTATTGGTCAGCTTTACAAGAAAATTCGGGTTAAATTGTATTAATGAGCCAGAAAGAATCAGCTGTGAATCAACTTGGAGGCATCTCGGGCTTTATTAAAACCAAAGAGATAGGGGTTTAATGAAGGAAAATATTGCACAAAAGATCAAGGAAGTCTGGATGGATTAATTCCCTTTACCCAGATTAGTTATCTGGTGTTTTTTGATCGGGCCTGATGATCAGGTTCATTGGGTATTGACCAAATTTTATTTTTTTTGCTCCATGGGCGCACCTGCTGGTTTTCGGTGAGGATTCTTGAAAGCCGCGCCATGTCCTGGAATAATCCAATCGGCTTGGCCTAGCACCAACTCGCGGGACTTTTTGATGCCATTAGGGTCTTCCGCCAAAGGGTCTTCTTCTGGATAAAAGCTTGGTCCCCACCATAAATGCGTCAGCGCGTAAGTCCCTTCCGCCGTTTCTACGAGCAAGCTCGCATCTTCATTTGTGTGGCCAGGTGTACGAATGACTTTAATTCCAGGTGCCAATTCATAGTTGTCAGGGTGGTCCGACCAAATGTCATCTTTATATATGGCCCAAAAGTCAACAAGTGTGGCATTCGGGAATAGACCTAACTGCGTAATATGATCTGGATGATGATGGCTGATAAACACATGGGTTACATCTTCAGGCTTAATATCTTTTGACTGAAGTTGAGTGAGAATCCTGTCCCATACGCCTGGTGCTGCCATTCCCGGATCGGCGATAAGAATAATAGCTTTGCCCTGAACAAGCGAAATGGTGCTCGCTACTTTGCGCGAGCCATCTGTTCGAGCCCCAGGCATAAATTCTCGCCCTTCGATTGGTTTGACGTAGCCGGAACTGAGAACCGTTACACGATTTTTTATGTTTTCGGCATTTGCCACTACGCAACCGAAAATCCAAAGAAAACTGATCGCTGTTACAATTATTGATTTCATATATCGATTTCCTTAGAAATTTATTAAGCTACTTGGCTATTCTTAAAAAGTGTAAAACTTTTTTCATGCGGGTGATTGTCCGTTTTGGGTAGTGATCTCAATCGGTCCAGGATGTGTGAAAACGCTGCAAGCAATAGTCCTTACAGACAACCGACTGCACCAGAAGCTCATAAAGCTACGGTCGATATATTGGGTAGGTTCAGGCACCCTCAGTTTAGAGGTGGTTTTGAGTTTTCACACAGTCTGGGGCAAAAGCGAACACTACAATCCAAAAAATAGGATCAATCCGTTCGGTCAACCTCATCCTACATATAATGCATTCAACCTCTTTAATCACCCAAGTCTCATTTTACAAACTGATTTTCATCCCCAGTGAGGCAACGAGCTTGTAGTATCCATAAAGGATGAAGATAAAAAATACAAGGATAACGATCTCGTGTTTAAAGCTATTGCGGTGAAAGAACTCCCTGTCTTTATGATGAAAAACATCCATCAGCTCATCAGCAAATTGAATGGAGAGAAACGTGCCGGCAGCGGATAGTAATATCACACCCCAATATGGAAACGGGATGGTAAGGATTGCATGCAACAGTTTGGTCAGTTCAGTTGTTTGGTAATATTCTGAGAAATAAAGCAGTGAAACAATATTTATCGAAATGGCAAGAACCCAAACAGCAATTTCTGAGATCAGCATTCGAATACCAAATAAAAGCCTGAGAGGAAAGTCGAGCAAAAACCCCGCGTCCGCAATGGGTGTGCAAAGTACGAAGAATGTCCAGGTCAGCGCAGATGCAATTCCGCCTGTCAAAAAGTTGTATTGATAGCAGAGGTAAGAAAAGTAGCCCGATAGTAATAGGCAGAGCAAAAGAAACTTGTAGAGCACCTGTTTCTTTGGGTGAGTTCCATTTTTATCGTTGGGATTTTTCATCTTATAATTGAGTCATTGTTAATGTCTCAATCCTTTTGCTCGGTGAGCGTGAATTTCTGATTTGGGTCCTAAGTAGTATGTCTCATCAATCGACAAATAGCGGGCCTCCGTAATGCTGATCTAACCAGCGGTCATTTCATCAAGGTCTGGTTTCCATAGCATTGGGGAATAAATCAAAATATAAAGCGCAAAACTAAGTATCCAAAGTGTAGAGGAACTTATAATCCACTCAATGGTATATTCCGGCGCGATCAACAAACCAAATACTCGAATAGAAATTGCACACTGCAACAGGTAAAAACTTAATTTTGTCAGATTCGTTGCGACCTTGCTTCGTCCGGTATGGGCCAGCGTAACACGGCACATCATTCCGAGTGTCATAGAGCCAATACCCCCCGCGGTAAAAGCATGTAGCGCAATGGAGAAAGGAACAAAACCCAGCGCAGAGATACATAAAAGAAATAACCCTATAATTACCCAGCTATAACCGACATGAAGAATCCAGACCATAGGATCATCCAATATTCTGTGTGTATGATAACGCCGCAGACGCAGCGCATGAATGATCGCGGATAAAAAGGCAGCCCCGGCAAGAATAGTTTCTTCCTGTTTAAAAAATACCAGTACCAGAATAATCAGTAGCAAGGATAGGATACCAAGAACATCCAATCCACCCTGCGGTGTTTCGTGGGCTTCTTCTCCGCGTTCCTGTAAAGCATCTACAGTAAAAGCCGGAATAATCCGTCCGCCAATCAGAGAAATCATAGCGACAATAATCATCACAGCAACATATAGTGATGTTCGCTCTTTGGTTATAAGGAAGAGCATGTCGCATGTAAATAAAATGGTTAGTAACACCAGAAATACGAAATTGCGCTTATCCCATTTTTTAAAAAGAGGAATAGATAGGCTGAATGCGAGCGCAAGAATAAACGCTCCCTCAAAAATTAAAACTACAACCTCTGGGAGACCAAGGTCAAAATTCATAACGATGCGCCCGGTTAGCCAGAGTAAGCCCAGCCCTAACAAATGAAATCCCCGTACAGGAGTACTATCTGTCCAGTTCGCCACAGCCGTAAGCAAAAATCCCGCAACAATTGCCATTGTAAAACCATAGATCATTTCATGGGCATGCCACGATACAGGATCAACCATGAATAAAGGTGGTGTGACTAACCCAGCATAAAATCCACCCCATATCAGCAAGCTGATAACGCTATAAAGGGCGCCTAAAAGGAAAAAAAGGCGAAACCCATATCCCAGAACTGGGTGAGCAAGTAAACCTCTAGATGGCTCTGTCATGTGGCCTTTCACTTTGAAAATTATTCTCTTGGTTCATAAATTGGGTTGGTGTCCGCTTTGGGTCGTAAGTAGTATGTCTCCTCAATCGGCCAAAAGCAGGCATTAGACGGAAGAAAGTTTACCAGAAAATGTTTCTTAGCTTTTTACTTCAACTGTTCTACTTTTAACTGACAGGAAACAACCAAAGGATCATCAATAAAAGTATTTTAAATGCAATAAATAATTCATTTTCCAACCAAACTATTCCGAACCTGTTGGGCTGTTGGTTTTTTTAAGCCATTTTTCCATCACAACGCATGCGGTCAGGTCGCCTGTCACATTCACCGCTGTTCGACACATATCGAGGATTCGGTCTACACCTAAAATAAGAGCGATCCCACTGGCAGGGACTCCGATTCCTTGTAAAATTGTTGCCAAGATGACAATCCCAACTCCTGGTGTGCTGGGTGTCCCGATAGAAGCGCCTACCGTGGTCACCATAAGAAGAATCAGACTCCCAGTAGTTAGATCGACCCCGAAAACCTCCGTTAGAAATATGGCTGCAATCACCTGATATAGTGCAGTCCCATCCATGTTTACGGTGGCTCCAAGGGGAATGATGAATTGAGCTATTGATGGGCGAACACCAAGTTTATCCTGAGCGTCCTTCATTGAAATTGGCATCACGGCAGCCGAACTCGATGTCGAAAATGCCAGCAATTGGACACCACGAACCTTCACCAAGAATTTTAAAGGATTTTGTCTAGTGATTAGTAAGATGATCGCAAGATAGAAAATGAGCAAAATTAACAAGCCTAACAAAACGGTTCCGACATACACCGACATACCAACAATGGCATCAAAACCAATTTTTATCGTTACTTGAGCGATCAAACCAAAAACCGCTAAAGGAGCAATGACCATGGCCCAACTAACAATTTTCATGGACAATTCCTGGACAGAACTAGCTAAATCAATTACCGGTTTGGATTTTTTCTGAGGAATTGTAACGGTGGCAATGCCAAGCAAAATGGATAAAATCACAATCTGCAGCATGCTTTTTTCCAATGCTGCGCGTGTTGGATTTGCCGGAATAAGGACCACTATACGTTCTGGTATAGATAGGGGTTGGTCATTCGCTATAACAGGAGAATCCGTGCGTTGGACTGTTGATAAAGTTTTTTCAATTAACTGGCTGTCGATAAATTCCCCCGGCTTGATCAACAGCGCTACCGAAACTCCAATTGCTACAGCAACAACGGTGGTTCCAATAAAATAAGGTGTAATTCGTAAACCAATGCTCTTTAATTCTTCCTGGCTGCCACTTGAAGAAAGGCCGATTACAATGGAAGAAATTACTAGTGGAATGACAACCATTTGAATCAATGCTAAGAAAATTTGTCCTGGAAGTGCTAACCATCCTGCAATGATATCTGCCAGATGGGGCGAAACTAAAGCCAAACCGGAGGGGGAAATTAATAAGCCAACACTCACTCCCAATACAAGCCCTGCTAATATTTGAGCCCAAAGACGTGTGCGGGTAAGGAAATCAAGTTTATCAACCTGTTCCTCAAGAGGAAGGTGATCGGGGTGTTTTCGAAAATAATCAAAAATATTAGTCACGATGCTCTTTCCGAAGTACGTTTCCAGATTAGAAGATCAGAAGAATTGTAATGAGCTTTAGTAACTTGCTCGAAATAGTTGAGAATTTTTAATCTGCTCTTTTTACTCAAACCTTGAAAGACGTTATATGTTTTCAAACTTTCGATGGCCGCCTTGGGTCGTAAGTAGTATGTCTCCGCTTACGCGTATCCGATAATGTATCTTATGGAAAATAATTTCTAGTCCTATTCGCAAAAGCAACCAACGACAGCATGACGGGCACTTCGACCAGTACGCCCACAACTGTTGCCAGTGCCGCACCGGAATGCAATCCAAATAAGCTAATGGCAACGGCTACAGCCAGTTCAAAGAAATTAGAAGTTCCGATCAGGGCGGCAGGGGCAGCCGTGCTGAATGGAACGCGCCAAAGATATGCCCATCCGTATGCAACGGCAAAAATGCCGTAACTCTGGATCAGCAATGGCATGGCGATCAAAGCAATGACCAAAGGCTTGTCAATGATTGTCTGCGCCTGAAAGCCAAAGAGCAGTACTACCGTGGCCAAAAGCCCCATGATAGAAAACGGTTTGATTTGCGCCGTAAACTTAGCGATGCGTTCATGGTTGCCTGAACCCTCAAGTTTTTTACGTGTAAAGTAACCAGCCGCCAGAGGAATAAGAACATACAGGACTACGGAGAGAAGAAGCGTTTCCCATGGCACGATAATATCTGTAACGCCCAGCAAAAGCGCTGCAATGGGCGCAAAAGCAAAGACCATTATAATGTCATTTACCGACACCTGTACTAGCGTATAATTTGAATCCCCTTTTACAAGCTGGCTCCATACAAACACCATCGCCGTGCAAGGTGCAACGCCGAGCAGGATCATCCCTGCAATATATTCCTTGGCATCCTGAGGTTCGACCAGTCCAGAAAATAAATGCTGAAAAAATAGGATACCAAGTGCTGCCATTGTAAAAGGCTTAATCAGCCAGTTTACAACCAGAGTAATGCATAACCCTTTCGGCTTTTTCCTGATATCCTTGAGTGAGGCAAAATCAACATTCACCATCATTGGATAAATCATCACCCAGATGAAGACAGCAACCACCAGATTGACGCTAGCATATTCAAGGTTTGCAATCGTTTGAAACGCGCTTGGTATAAGCAGCCCAACTCCAACACCTGTGGCGATACATAACGCTACCCACAGCGACAAGTACCGCTCAAAAATGCCCATTGGCGTGGTTTCAGAACTCATAGCAATTCATCCTCACTTCTTTTTTTCTGCAGACTTCAAATACAAGATCAAAAACGCTGACGCTAGCACCGACGTCAGCTGTGGTATCGACCAGTTGAGACCGCCGTCAAAACCTGTCATTGCCTAAGTCACCGTTCGCTTTTAAAATTGATCCAGTATGCCCTTACGTTTATTTATATATTCTTTTTCAGTTATAACGTTTTCTTTTCGTAATTGTTCCAAAAGGCGTAGACGCTCTTTAACATCTGTAAAAGTAGGCTTCTTGAGAGATATTTTATTTTTCAGGTTTGAAGGTTTTTGAACCGGCTCTTGCAATTTTCTGGAGGCGACAGGCAAAACAGTTTCAAAAATTATCCAGCTCGTAATATTTTGTGCCACCTGAGTTGATCCTTGCCAAAATCGTTGTTTAAAAGTCTGCCCTTTTTGCAAAATCAAACCCCAGGGTTCTCCTGAAACGCTGAAGTCCTCTATCCCCCAGCGAACCCCTCGCAATGCCGTGAGTCTCCAGTGTAAACCCTGGGAAGTGAAAAAAGTATCTCCCTGAAGATAAGCTTTTCCTGATGCATTAGAGATTTTAAATGAAATTCGTTGATTCGAATTTGCTCTGGAGAACCTGTCTTGTATCAGGGGAGCTAAGCGCTTTACCAAATCATTGTTAAAAACTCGCCCTTTATGAGCATTAAGGGTATTTTTTTCTTTGAACGTCAAGGACGCCAAACATTTTTGAATCGTCTTCAACCTGAATGAATAAGGATGAATTAATTTTAATTTGTATTTCTTTTGAGTTTCCTTTTTTAGCGGAAGAATCTCTACCTTGTATTTTTTCAGGTTGCCCGGTGCTTTTTGGGGAAAAGCGGGAGGGACAAAAGGACATAGTAAACAGAAGACCTGAATCAGCAGTACCAACGATATACAGTAAGCCTTGTTTTGCATGAGTCTCATCTTTTAGTAATCCGTTGTATTCATTTGGTACTTAAATAAAAAGTTTTACTAATTCATTCTCTTAATAGGCGAAAACAACGCCAAATACTCCAGTATGCGTTTTCTTGGTGTGGTTGACACTCGTATTCTGAATGTCACCTGTCACTTCAAACATAAACTTTAAATTCCGCATTAAGTAATAAGTCAGGCTAGCGGTGACAACATTAACATCCAAGTTAGGCTTTCTATCGACATCGACATAATTATGCAAGAGGGAGAGCAACCAGTCATCATTGAGTTGATGGGTGACTCCTGTAAACCCTCCCCAGGATTTGATCTTCCCAGAACCTGCAGTTTGAAAAAGTCCATTATCATCTTCGCCGTAAAGGTAGCTTCCCCAGAGGTTCCAGTCTTCAAACAGAGTAAAGTTAAAGTCAGGCCCTATTCTGAAAAAATTATTTTTTACTTCAGAGGAATTTTTTTCCTTTCCATGATAGGCGTAGAGCCCAAACCCTTGATTGCCATAGCCGATATTAATTCTTCCATAGAAATTCTTAAAATTATCTGAATCAAAATTTCTCGAATTATTTGCAGTACCAATTCCATTGCCATTGGCGACACCTGCTAAAAGCCCAATCCCAAAGTCTTCATTTACGTTAAAGCTATAACTAATTTCTGAAGCACGGTCATAAACCAGCCTGAAACCACTATCACTGACCCTCGTTGTATAATAAGAATAATCTTGGAAAGTGAGCCGCTGTTCTCGCGGAAATATAGAATCTGTTATTTGGAATTGCCCGAAACGAACGTCTAAGTTTTCACCTTCTATAATATCGTTGAAGATGAGAAAAGCATCTTCAATTCCGGTAACCCCTCCGCGTTCATCAAAGAAAAAATAAAAGTAATAAGTAATATCTTTTTTCAACATCCCGCTAGTCAACAGTTTAACTGAGGCGGGTGTCTCCTGATCGAATTGCACGCTGCTATCGTTGCGCAGACGGTAAAAGGAATCAACGCGGATAGCAAAAGGGAAATATTGGTGCAGCAACAGTTTGTTTTCTTCGATTTGTTCTATATGATCTTTTGGGTCTTCCTCTGGCATTTGATAGCCATTAGACGCAAAACTCTGCCCAAAATTGTTTAATTGAGGGAAACCTGTGTGGCACATGACGCAGCTCATCTTATATTTTCGAGCAAACAATGGTAACGCTTCAGAGGGCTTAGGAATAAGTTCAATTGCTAGTGATGCTAAAACTATGCCAAGAAAAATAATTTTCTTTGTCACGGTCTTCTCCAATAAAATGAAAAGGATTTTAAATAAATTAGTTTAATGACCTTGAGAGTCGGATATTTTTTGTGTAAAAATCCTGTAACCCAAGGTGATAAATAGGGCAACTGCTGCTATATAAAATGAGGCCGCAGAAACTTGTGCTAATAGACCAATAGATTCTTTGGCCGCCCCTGTAGACCCCATTCCCGGTGCCAAAAATCCCGCTATGAGCCAAAAAAATCCATATCCCAGACTTCCGAACCCACTCAGAATTGAAATACCTATTTGTAGTTTGGCAGGGAATATCAATCCAGCAGCCACCAGGGAGAAGACGATGCTGATGACCCCCATGGTTTGCGCATGTAAATGGGCACGTTTCATGTACACCCAGGATTTTTTGGCAACTTTGTCTGCCAAACTTTGATCTCCTTTATATTTCTCCGTCAGCACCGCTGCAGTATTTTCCTTAAATGTGTCCTTAAAGCTGTCTTCGCAACAGCCAAATCCAAGCCCCATTGAACCCCCAAATAAAATGGCGATCATTGCCAAGGCCAGTCCATATTTAATATGTGTAAAATTCATTTTTAATGTCCTCCTTAAAAGATAGAAAAATGGCTATTAAATTCCTCAAAAAAATCTTATGTTTCGATAATCTCCAAATATCATTACCGGTGACATCCAAACCGAGTATCTGTCGCAAATGGACAAAAAATGGGTCCAATGGCATAATTCTTTTTCATTAATAAATTCGAGTTTTTATCGTTCATAAGGCCAAATTAAGGTATTTAATCTTTTATTCAATCCGTCAGACGACCTAGAGAATAAAGTCTTTATTTGTTTGGAGTTACAGGTGCTTGTATGTCAAAAGACAGTATATTTGTGGTGGTGCTTTTAGGGGGGATATCGCTGGTTAGTGGTCTAGATATATTTTCCGATTTGAAGGAAGGGGCCTCAATAGGTCACATTACTACTGAGGGGATTATTTTATCTTTTGCGCTAATTGGTGTTTTTAGAATTGTTCGCGAAAATTTACATATAAAGAAAACCAATAGAGATTTACATATTAATTTGGAGCGATCAAAGAAAGATACGGTTCTTTGGAAAAATGAGCTCAGGCAGGGTTATCCACCTGTAGCGAAGAACTGGATAAGCTGGAAGCAGAAAACCAGTTGACGGAAAGCCAAAAAAACAGACGCCAGGCTTCATGCGAAGCTTTGCACCTGCAAAAGAAAACCATTTGCCAAGCCCGATACTCAGGGCAGTAATGCTTTGGAAGGAAGGTTGTTCAGGTTGGAAAGCTTACTGTAGCTGGCGCAGGAGTTGGTTGATGCATGTGTTGCATCGACCAATTGAAGTCGCAGTAAAAAGCGGACACTACAATTCTGATCCATAAACAAAAAGCCCATCCCTCGTATATAGATTGAGGGATAGGCTATGTTGTTGCGTTGTCCCGTTGGTTTTCTAAAAGGAAATTCTATGAAGAACGCTCCTTATAAAAATTAATCAGTCTGAGGTAAGTCCCCACCCGCTGAGTTGCCATGGCCAGTTCCTGTCCTGTTGTGACCGCTGCATTGACGGGGGATCTATTTGCATTAGCCACATTATTCTCACCACCGCCCACGCTAGATCTTAATTCCTAATCCGTGTTGCTTAATCCACTGCTCTGTCTTGCATTTATTGGACTTTCATCAATTCGACATCAAAAACTAAAGTGGCATTGGGTGGAATTGCACCGCCGGCACCACGTGCGCCATAACCCAAAGAGGATGGAATGATTAATGTCCGTTGTCCTCCAACTTTCATGCCTTGCACGCCTTGATCCCAACCTTTGATGACTTGCCCTGCTCCTAGTTTAAACTTGAAGTTGCCCGGACGATCACGGGAACTATCAAACTTATCTCCTTTATTCTCCAGGCAGCTAAGCACACGTTCCAAACTAACGAAGCGTGGGAGTTCACTACACTCTTTTGGAGCTGATTTATCAAACAGCCAACCCGTATAATGAACATTCACCTGCTTACCTGCAATCGCTACTTTTCCCGATCCAACTTTCACATCAAATTTAGTCAATGTTCCCTCATTAGCACACGCATGAGTCGCCATAATAAGACCAAATATAAACATGCTTAAAACAAGAAATTTTTTCATTCTAGACATTGTGACCTCAAAAAATAAATTTAGTTATTTAAATATTATTATATCTGACCTCATCTATTCGACAAAAAAGAATGAGGTTGGTCTTTTTATATTTATGTATGATTCTCTATGAAAAGGAAATTTTGGAATAGCCTGTCATTGTGGTTTGGAAGTGGTTTGGAATTGGACGAGGTCATTTGAGGATTAAAAATGTTAATCACACTAATCTCAACTCCGTAACTTAATCAGGTTTGGAGGCAGGCAAGCTATTTGCTTTTTACATTAATGGGGCCAATAGAGGGCATCTCAAGAGTCAGATATTAATTCTATTTTTCATCATTTATAAATAAATCATGACAGAAAAAATAAATCAACAAATGGGTATGACCGATATTGGTATGTTGGTAGTTCTATCCATACTCTGGGGAAGTTCTTTTTTCTTTGTCGAAGTTTTGATTAAATACCTTCCCCCTTTAACAATTGTCACATTACGAGTCGGACTGGCGGCGTTTACACTTTGGGGTCTCATAATCGCACTGAAGCTTCCGATACCAAAGATGAGGCAATATTGGGGTGCTTTAGCTGTCGTGGGGTTATTTAATAATGCTCTGCCGTTCTGCCTTATTGTTTGGGGCCAAACACAAATCGGCTCTGGCCTTGCATCCATTTTTAACGCAATGACACCATTTTTTACGGTAATTGTCGCAGGAATATTTTTAGCGGATGAACGAATAACACGTCGAAAAGTTTTAGGCGTCATTTTTGGTATTTTTGGCGCAATTATATTAGTTGGACCAGGGGCCTTAAGAGGTTTGAATGGTCCCGTGTTTGGACAGTTAGCTGTTATTGGGGCATCAATTTCCTATGCTCTTTCCTCCGTATATTCTCGACGTTTTAAGGGTTGGGGATTGTCACCGTTAATAGTGGTAACTGGACAAGTTTCAATGGCGACCTTGATTTTGCTTCCTATAATGCTAATAGTTGATAGGCCTTGGGAACAGCCATTCATGCCTTTAGTAGCTATTGGTGCAATCATGGGATTGGTCATATTTAGTACGGTCATAGCGTTCATTATTTATTTCCGTTTAATTGCTTCCGCAGGTGCTACGAATACCACACTTGTAACTTTCCTCATTCCTATTTCGGCTATTCTACTGGGGGTCTCATTTTTAGGAGAAACATTCTCAGGACTTCAATTTATAGGAATGATGTTAATTGGATTGGGAATACTTGTTATGGATGGTCGTATCTTTAATATGTTGCGGAGAGCGAACTAAAATCGATTTCCGTTATGTCCGCTTTGGGTGGAGGACCAAAACAATTACCGTAGCTTTGCCTCCCCCGCTGCCGAGGGCTAACCGTTGGGGCTGTAACGCGGGACATTTTGGTCGACCACTTGTGACCATGCATCGATGCCGCCAATCAGATTATGGACATTGAATCCGCATTCGACCAATTCTTGAGCTGCTCGTTGCGAGCGTTCGCCGTAGTGACAGATCACGACGATCTCTTCTTCAAAAGCATATTCTTGTTGACGGTCTACAACTTCGGCGAGAGGGAAATTTTCTGATCCGTTAATGGCGGCGAGGGAAAACTCCCAAGGCTCGCGAACATCGAGCAAAAAGATATCTTCTCCGTTATCTAATTTTTTTTTCAGCTCAATGGCCTGCAGTTGTTTGACGGAACTCATAGTTTATTTTTGAAATCTAATTGTTGGTAATTGGAAGCCGATTACTGGCTATTGGAAGCCTATCATTGGCCAGTAAAATAAAAGCATGATTAAAAAACAGCCCAAGCCAAAAAGACTGAGAAGCGAACCGGACCAGACCATCTCTTTCAACGTCAAGAATCTTGAAGAGTAAGCCAATGCCGAAGCGGGTGTTGCAATGGGTAATATAAAAGCAAAGTTGCTTGGCAGAATCACGGTCATGGTTGCCATTGCCGGGTGGATGCCATAGGAAGGACTCATGCTAATCGCCGTTGGCAAAAGAATAGCGATGACCGCCGAGTTACTCATGAATGTAGTGAATAATGTCGACAGCAGGGCAATGACTAAAAGGAATACGATGGGAGAATCGACTCTTCCAACAAACAAATTTTCTGCGAGCCACAATGCAGCACCTGTTTCTGCCATGACTTCACCCAAACAGACTGCGCCTCCATACATCAGAACGATGGCCCAGTTGATATGGCTTTCCACCATTTTCCAAGTAATAAGATTCAGTACAAATAAAAGGACAATAGAAATGATGGCTATGTTGGCGATTCCTAATTGATCACCATAAACGAACCAGCAAAAAAGTGTCATTAGCATAACGAGGGCTATGCCTTTTTCCTGAAAGGTCAACTTCCCCATGACATGAGATTTATGCTTTAAGGCTTTTCTTGCTGCTTCAATGTCTTGTATGTCGGGAGGAAATAAAAGTTTCAATGCCAGCCAACCGCCTGCGAACATGGCTAGCACGAGAGGGAAACTCAATTGGGTGTATTGAAGGATGCCAATGGTATCTGCCCCAACGGTAGATTTTTCCAGCATTTCGACGGCAAGCGGAACCCGACCGCCACCGAGAACTGTCATGGCTCCACCTATGATGCACCCCCAGGCCATAGCGAAATACATGCCCTTTGCAAAGATCGAGTTTTCTCTTTTCAGGTTTAGCGACTGCGCTATTTCGTGAATGATGGGGAACAGAATCACTGCTACTGCATGTTCCGACATAAAGCAGGAGCTGACTCCTGCAAAACAATAAATTGAAGTGATCAATTGTGAGGGAGTGTTGCTCCAATGTTTCATTACCCAGATAGATATTCTAGTGCTGAGTCCACACGCGATCATGGCGGCGGATAGGATAAAGACGCCAAGAATAAAAAATACCGCTTTGTTGCCAAAGAAAGAATAAGCCTGCGAAGCATCCATCACGCCTAATAAGGGGACGGCGGCGATAGCCAGCAGACTGGTGATAGATAACGGAATCAGATTCGTTGACCATAGCAACACACAAAGTACAAAAAGACAGAGTACTTTGTAGCCCTCTAATGATAGTCCGCTGGGACCCTCTTGAGAGAGCATCAACGCAAAAATACCAAAGAACAGAGCTAGTAAAAGGTATCGACGCATCCGATCAAATAGCACGATCCAAATTGGACGGCGATCTACAAATATCTGTTTGGATTGTGACTCGGCCATGAGGTTTGGGTATTAAAACTGTTTAATGGATAACTTTATGCAAACTAGATAGACCCGAGATGATAACCCGTAGATGTCCTAAAGGGCTATAACAATTTTTCAGAACGGAATCCAACGGAGGCAAGGAAACAATTTCCAGAGACTAACGGAAGGGTGCTCTTTATTTTTGAAAGAGTTGTTAATGGGTGTTCAGTGCGGGTTCTGCTTCAGGTTGTTCTTGGGCTTGGCGTGTGTCTACTTGGTCGATGGTCCATAAATCGCAATCGCCACAGGTGTCTCGATAGTTGTTACGGAAAAAATCGAACTTGCCGTTTTGCCAGATGCTTTTCAGGTTGTCGGTGAGCAAGTTTCCCATTTTAGAATTGGGCAGAAGACAACAGGGTGTAACGTTACCTTCGCGTGTGACATAGGCGTAGTCAAAAGTTTTCAAACAATAACTTCCTGATTTGTGAAGTTTTTTACGCAGGAGTTTGTAGAAAAACCGGGTGATCCCATGGGATACGGTGTATTGCAACCAATCCAATTGAATGCCTGCCGCATGAGCTATTTCATCTGCCTTCAGAAAAATTAACCTTTCCTCCTTAGCGTCGGGTCTTTTTAGGTTGGGACGGAATTGACGATCGAGTCGGCCCACGTTTACGACATCGCAACCAATACGCGCTCCATAACGGATGACATCGTAGAGATCATTTTCACAGCCGGTATGAATGGTCGCTTGCAATCGGATGCTTGGGGCTCCGTTTTTGCGGCCATTAACAACGGCCTCAATGCTTTCGTATACTTTTGAGCTGGTATGCCCTTCTACCACCGTCTCGTTGCCATTGACACTATCGATAGAAAAAGTAACGCTGTCTAATCCGGAATTAAGGATATCTTCCACCATACTGGGTTTGGTGAACAAACCGTTAGAGGTGATCATGACTCGGTGCCCGCGTTCTTTACAGTAATCAATCATATCGAATACGCGGGGATGAATGAAGGGTTCCCCCCAACCGGTAAGAGTGATGTTTTCACCGTTACCGAGTTTGTCTACCACGGTGGTGAAATTCGACCATTCCATATGTTCGAGTTCGATTCCTAAATCTTCCCGCTGACACATGGGGCAATCCATATTGCATCGATTGGTGATTTCAATTTGGACTTGCTGCGGTCGATGAGGAATCTTGTAGCGTAACCGGTTTATTGTCTCTTTGATCAGCAGGTATGTGTTTTTCATGAAATAGTTACGGTATGGGGTCGAAAAATTACCATTTATAAATATTTTAACCCAAATAAATCAATAAGGTACAAATTTTTTGGGGTTTCTATGTTTTCATATGGTATCTTTATTACTTACACTCTTTTCGGAATTTCCAAAAGAAAACTCAAGCACTATGTGGGGCAATTCCCCATTTTGAAAGGCCTTATTCAATGGGTATGACGATTACAGAAAAAATACTTGCCGCTCACGCTGGGAAAGATTCTGTTGTCCCGGGTGATAATATCTGGGTAGATGTAGATGTTTTGATGACGCACGATGTTTGTGGACCTGGCACTTTTGCGATATTCAAAAAGCAGTTCGGTGAAAATGCGAAAGTATGGGACCGCGATAAAGTAGTTATTATTCCGGACCATTTTATTTTTACAGAAGACACGCACGCCAACCGGAACATAGACATTCTACGACAATTTGTTAAAGAACAAGACCTGCCACATTATTACGATGTAGGCACGGATAATTATAAGGGTGTTTGCCATCTGGCTCTTGCCCAAGAGGGATTCAATCGTCCCGGTGAAGTTTTATTTGGGACTGATTCGCATACTTCAACATCAGGGGCTTTCGGTATGTTCTCAACGGGCATTGGCAATACCGATGCTGCGTTTATTCTGGGCACAGGCAAAATATGGGTCAAAGTTCCTGAATCCATGTGTTTTGAATTCACCGGAAAATTTCCGGATCATGTTATGGCAAAAGATGTCATTTTAAATGTGATTGGAGATATTGGTGTCGATGGTGCCACTTATCGTTCGATGGAATGGCGCGGCGATGCGGTGATGAGCCTTTCTATGGAAGAGCGCATGACCTTGTGCAATATGGCGATCGAGGCAGGTGGAAAAAATGGAATTATTGAAGCGGATGAAGTGACGACCGATTATGTGCGGGGACGTACAGACAGACCTTATAAAATTTATCATTCCGATGAAGATGCAAAATACTTTTTTAAGAAGACCTACAACGCCAGTGAAATGGAATCCATTGTTGCCATGCCACATTCTCCGGATAATAAAGCCAAGGTTTCAGACTGTGAAGATGTAAAGCTTGACCGCGCTTATATTGGCTCTTGCACAGGTGGCAAGTTGACGGACTTTATGGCGGCGGCCAAACTTCTTAAAGGCAAAAAAGTGCTGATCGATACCTTTATTGTTCCCGCAACGCGTGAAGTTGAAGAGGATCTTCATAAAGAAAAAATTGGTGGTGAAACATTGGTTGATATCTTCAAAAATGCCGGAGCTTATTTGGGTGATCCTTCTTGCGCCGCATGTTTGGGCGGACCGAAAGATACTTTTGGGAGAGCGAAGGACAATCAGGTCGTGATTTCGACCACTAACCGCAACTTTCCAGGTCGAATGGGTTCAAAACAGTCCCATGTTTATCTGGCATCTCCTTATACTGCGGCTGCATCCGCTTTGACCGGGCATATTACGAATCCAGATAAATATGTTAATAATTAAGTGACTATGAAAAAAATTATAGAAGGTCTGGCCTATGTATTAGGCAACGATGTTGATACCGATCAGATAATCCCTGCGGAGCATCTGGTTTACAGTTTGAGTGACCCGGAAGAGAAAAAAAATTACGGCAAGTTTGCGCTTACCGGCGTGCCCGGTGAACAGGCTGGGTTGCCTGATGGTAACGTATCTTTTACCGAAGGTGATAATTTTGAGTCAAAGTATTCCATTATTATTGGTGGAAGAAACTTTGGCTGTGGCTCGTCGCGTGAACATGCCCCCGCATGTATGGAAATTGCAGGTGTGCGGGCCGTGATCGCAGAATCGTACGCTCGAATTTTTTATCGAAATTCTGTGGACGGCGGATTTTTTATTCCTTTTGAATGCGCGACACGTTTGGTAGACGAAATTAAAACCGGTGATGATTTGAAGATTGATCTGGTCGCTAATACCCTCACTAATAAAACGCAGGACAAAACGTACGATTTAAAATCGTTGGGTGAAGTCATAGATATTATTGAAGCGGGTAATATTTTTGAGTATGCAAGAAAAACCGGGATGATTCCTTCATCGTGATAAAAAAATTTATAGGCTCTAACAAGGGCCGTGTATTTTTCAGACCCTTTTGTATCATTGCCGTATTTTTCTTTTTCAGTGTTGCGGATAAATCTGCCGCCTCTGAGGATGAAATGATCTTGATCCCCGCCGGACCTTTTAAAATGGGAAGCTCGGAAAACGATATCATGTGGGCAGCCCGCCATTTTCATTCAGAATCTTTGGATTGGTATCGAGACGAGACCCCTCTTCATGAAGTGACATTACCCGCTTATAAAATTGATAAGGCTCCAGTGACGATGAGGGCTTTTTCAAAATATCAGCAAGCGACTGGGAAACCCCCTTCACGAGAATTCGACAATGCACTTTTTAATCATCCTCTACAACCTGTCGTGTCACTGCCTTGGAAACAGGCAAAAGACTATTGCCTTTGGGCAAAAAAACGGTTGCCTACGGAAGCAGAATGGGAAAAGGCCGCAAGGGGTACGGATGGTAGATACTACCCTTGGGGGAATGAGGCCGATGCTCTTAATACAAATATAAGAGGCAAGGGCGATATATATCGATACACCAATCAGGTGGGAACGATACCTGAAAACGTGAGTCCCTATGGGATAATGGATTTGGCGGGAAACGTTTGGGAATGGACGGAAAATTGGTATCAACCGCATCCAGGCAATCAATATGAAAACGATTTATATGGCGAGCAGTTCAAAGTTATAAAAGGCGGTTCGTGGAACTCGAATCTTGACTTGGCTCGAGGCTCAGTGCGCGGTAAGGCATTGCCAGACCAAAAGAAAAACTATATTGGATTTCGTTGCGTTGTAACGAATTAATTTTGGAGGATTCTATTGTGCTGATTCGAAAAAAAATAGTTCAGGTGATTTTAGTTTTGGGCTGGCTGGTCTGGTCGCTTCCGGTTTTTGCAGCGGGTGAGCATGAAGGAGAGCATTCTGTAAAACATGGCGATGCCAAAGCTGCTGGCAAACACAGTGGGTATAGCGGCAAACATGCCGGTAAGGGGAAAAAAGGCGGACATCATGGATACAGTCGGCGTAAAGGCCCTCCAAAAGATATCCCTGCACATATCCGAGAAAGATTGGATCCCGATGGCAGTAAAATAAATCTCAATGGCTCCCAGATTGGGGTTAAGGGGATGGAGATTCTTGTCAGTACTCCCGAAGCAAAAAATGTAGTCTCATTAGCGTTGCAGAAAAATAACCTTGGGGATGAAGGTGTGCGAATCTTATGTGACTCGGACACGTTTCAGCATGTTGAAAAGCTTTCTCTTTGGGGCAACGATGTATCGGAAAAAGGCGCCAAAATGATTGCCGAATCTTCAAACATGAAGAATCTGACAGAACTCAAATTGACTCGCAACAAAGTAGGCGATGAAGGAATTATCGCTATCGTGGGTTCGATGAACGCACACAATTTAACTTTTTTAGATTTGAGCGCAAACAAGATCAGCGATCAGGGAGCTATGGCAATTGCAAACTCACCTCATCTTGCAAACCTGAAAACGCTAGACCTTTATAATAACCAGATTACCGAAAAAGGAATGGAAGCTCTGTTGAATTCCAAATCTTTAAAAAATCTGGAAGAATTGATACTGGTCCGAAACGAGATCAATCCTGAGCTTGTCGATGACCTGGCAAAAAAACAGAGCCTGCCAAGTTTAAAGCGACTGGAAATGTATTAGGACACAGCTCAAAAATTATCGATAGCGTCGATCATTGTATTGATCCATCTTTTCTAAGACCAATTTGCTGCCCCGCGTCAAGGCGTCCAGCATCTCTTTTAACGCCTCAACTTCTTCGGCTGGTTCTGGTGCGTTTTTGAAGTTTACGGCCTCCTCTGTTATCTCCTGAACGATCTCATCGATTTCCTGGTATTTATCCATGTTTGGTTTTTAGTTAGTGTGATTAATAGAGCTGGCAGGCTCAAATACTTGCCAATAAGTTAGATTCAATTTTAGAAAAAAGGTTGTATCGAAAAAAAAGCGAAGGAATCAGGAGTTGTACATTGCTAATGTCGAGCGGATTTCTGAGAGCAGATCACCATGGACAAAGGACTTTTTCTCAATTAACTTTGCCACCCCTTCATTCAAGCGTAGCCGGTCTGCTTGTGTAAGATCTTTTGAGGTGACTACCACAATGGGAATGGGGCGATGATCAGGGTTTTTCTTTAATTCCTCAATGAATTCGAAGCCATCCATTTCGGGCATCATAAGGTCGAGGAAAATAACTCCCGGCGATTTCTCCTGAACTTTTTCAAGTGCTATTTTTCCATTTCCTGCTTCCTGAACATTGAGGCCATACTCTTCCAGCATGGAACAGAGTAATTTGCGAGTTCCGGGATCATCTTCAACAACTAGGGCTGAGCCAGAGTCCCAATGATACTTTTTCATAAGAATGTGAAGCCGGGTACGGTCGATGGGCTTGGTAAGGTATTCTGATGCGCCCAGTGTGTAGCCTTTATTTTCTTCATCGACCATAGAGATGACAAAAACTGGGATATTTGCGACCTCTGGGTCGTCTTTTAATTTTGTCAGTACAGTCCAACCGTCCATTCCGGGCATCAATACATCGAGAGTGATCAATGTGGGATGAAGTTCTCGAGCTAGATTAAGCCCTTCTTCGCCATCGGAAGCACAAACAATTTTATAGCCTTCTTTCTCAAAAGTCCGTTTCATCTGGTTGTGGATCATCGGGTCATCGTCGATTACGAGAATTACACTTTCTTGAGGCTCAGAATCAGATTCAGTAGAATCTTTTCTAGACTTTGGAATGCTCGGCAGAGTTATAGTTGCGGTTTCTGGTACGGGCATTACAACAGGTAAATGAACGGAGAAGGTGGAGCCTTCATTGGGCTTGCTTTCCACAAAAATATCTCCTCCCATCATCTCACAAATACGTTTGGTGATAGCCAGGCCGAGTCCCGTTCCGCCATATTTTTGAATGTTGCCTGAGTGAACCTGGGAAAAACTTTTGAACAATTTTTCAACCTGATCGGTATCCATTCCTATCCCTGTGTCGGAGATGGTGAAATTAACCCAATCCAGCTCACGCACAGTTTTACGGGCAACGGTAAAAGTGATTTCACCTTTTTCAGTAAATTTGCAGGAATTGCTTAATAGATTAAATAAAATCTGGCGTAACCGGGTGATATCAACAGAAATCGAACCCAAGTCCTTCTCGAGATTGATTTTGATAGTATTGGAATTTTTGTCGATTACAGGTTGTAGGGTATGGCTGACTTCATTGGCTAAGGTTTCTAGATCACAGTTCTGACTGAAAAATTCCATTTTCCCTGCCTCAATTTTTGAAAGGTCAAGGATGTCGTTGATGATTGCCAGCAGATGTTTTCCAGAGGAGTGGATTTTATTTAGGTCCGGACCTATTTCTTCTTCAATTTTCAATTCGTCAGCGACTTCTTCAAGTAGTTCGCTGTAACCGATGATGGCATTGAGGGGGGTGCGAAGTTCATGGCTCATGTTCGCCAAAAATGCAGACTTAGCTCGATTAGCATCGGCAAGATCTTTGTTGGCTTTTTCCAACTCAGCAATTCGTTTTAGATATTCTTCTTCAGAACGAGTGCCAGATTGTTTATCTTCAGTATCTGCCAATTTAAGCCTCTATAGAGTCATTTTTGCTGTTTACGGAATGATGATTATAGCATATGGGAAATTCATATAGGTTTTCCAATTTCCATATCTTACTCTAATGTAAATCAGTAGCGATTGTTGTCACAATTATGTTTCAGTTGGATATTGAATCTTAACGATTTTTTAGGGTTTTAGCTGAAGGAAAGTTGTGGGGTAGAAACCATGAAATGTGGAGGTTCTCCGCTCCTCTATAGATTTGAGGGAGATAATGCAGCATGACAAAAAGCTAGCTTTGGATTTTAGCAACTTAAGGATATTACGGCTGCTAAAAGCTGCTCTCCAGTAAGAAGTGGTGGGACGGGACGGAATCGAACCGCCGACACGAGGATTTTCAGTCCTCTGCTCTACCGACTGAGCTACCGTCCCAGTACTGGATTTGTCAACAAAAGAGCGAAATCTATCATAGTCCCCAACCGCTGTCAATTTCGTTTGCGGCTATAAATTATTATTTTTTCAGAACTTTTTTGCTATACTGACTGCGCTACACTCTTTTGAACCTTACTTCACGCTCTCAGGAACGGATTCCGCCCTATGCTGGTTCTTACCCGAAAAATTGGCGAAAGCATCAAAATTAATGAAGATGTCAAAATAACCGTTATAGATGTAAAGGGCAAGAACATTCGCCTGGGAATAGAAGCTCCCCGTGAAACTAAAATTTATCGGGAAGAGGTTTTTCTCCGTATTAAAGAGGAAAACAAGTCGGCAGCTTCTTCCCAGCAATTTGATCTTGGTAAAGTTTCTCAATTGATGAAGGACAAGTTGAAAAAATGAAGGTTGAAACCAGTCGCTTTGGCACACTCGATATATCAGAAGAAGAAATTGTCCGGTTCCCGGAAGGTTTGTACGGATTTGAAAAGGAAACGGAATTCACTCTACTTCCCTTCAATCCTAATGTGGAAAGTCCGATGGAATGGATGCAGTCGTTGAAAACAGCGCATCTGGCGTTTGTTATCACTGACCCTTATCTATACCTGCCCGACTATAAATTAAAACTTTCAGAAGAAGATAATAAGCGCGTAGAGCTAGAAGAGGACGACCTTTATCTGACTCGTGCTATCGTCACCATACCGGAAAATTATTCTGAAATGACAGCAAACCTAATCGCTCCTTTAGTGATTAATAAAGATAAGGGTATCGCTAAACAGTTTGTGCTCACGAATATGGACTACGATACTCGTCATTACCTTCTGCCTGAAGAAATGCGCAACGCCACCGCTATCGTTCACTAACGGCGAACCGCCGTAGGTGATAGGTCTTTCCCGTAAAGCAAACATACACCGTCAAGCCTTTCACTATAAGTTCTCTAGCTTGCATATTTTACGCAGGTTGCGTAAGACAAGCCTTTGGGTATTCGAACCAAACTATGTTGCTCGTCATCGCGAGTGACTAAAAGGGGCGCGGCGGTCTAGATCGCACATTAGATTCATGCGCCAAAGAGCTATCTGGATTGTTTCGCTCCGTTCGCAATGACGTATAATAAGTTTTATCTGCGTTCACCTGTGGTAAAAAAGGCTTTGAAAGACTAGAGTGCCTATTCCTTTTTATTAGTTATTGAGTTTAAAATGAACGATACCATAGCGGCTTTGGCAACACCCCTTGGAGAAGGGGGAATAAGCGTCATTCGCATAAGTGGCGAAAAGGCCCTCTCTATTGCCACAGGCGTATTTCATTCAGCGTCTGGTAACTTGCCGCCACCTGCTCAAAAAGTTTTATTCGGTGAGATACGCGATCCTGAGTCAGGGCAAGTGATTGATGAAGTTCTTCTGACATATTTTAAAATGCCTAACAGTTATACAGGTGAACATGTTGTCGAAATCAGCGGTCACGGTGGCACCTTGGTATCAACCACCTTATTACAATTGGTTTTGAAGCAAGGGGCGAGATTGGCAGAGCCCGGCGAATTTACTCGTCGTGCTTTCATTCATGGTCGTCTTGATTTAACTCAGGCCGAAGCCGTGGCTGACCTCATAGACGCTGCATCCGCAAGAGCTTTGAACGCTGCCGTCTCTCAGCTCAAAGGCGGACTTTCTCGGCGAATTAATGGACTATTTGAACAACTGTTAGCGGTACAGGCACAGTTGGAAGCAGCGATCGATTTTTCTGAAGAAGGGTTAACTTTTCAATCCCGCGAAACCACCGGTCGGCAAATTGAAGGCGTGAAAAAGGAAATGCTTTCGCTGGTGCAATCTTTTCGTCAAGGTAAAATAATTCGCGAAGGCATGCGCGTTACCCTGGTTGGCAAACCCAATGTAGGAAAGTCCAGCCTGCTCAACGCACTCATGCAGGAAGACCGGGCAATCGTCACGGATATACCGGGAACCACTCGCGACACCCTTGAAGAACGGGTGCGTATCAAAGACATTCATATTGTTATTATCGATTCAGCGGGCCTCCGTGACAACCCTGAAGTAATAGAAGAAGAAGGTATTCGAAGAACTCGTAACGCGTTAGCGCAATCTGATCTCGCACTGGTGCTATTCGATCCATCTCAACCTCTCGATGGCAATGATGAATTGTTGATAGACGAAGTGGGTGATAAACCTCGATTCGTTCTTTTCAATAAATCCGATCTTGAACAGAAGTGGACGAAGGAAAAAATTGAAACCTTTCTGCGAGGTGAAAAGCCGATTTCACTTTCTGCTAAAACAGGAACCGGACTGGAAGATTTAAAAGAAGCGATTTACAACCATGCCGTAAGAGGCGAGAGAGCGGGAGAATCTATTGCTATAACTCGAGAACGCCACCGGGACCATTTGCAACAGGCATCAGAAGCTCTGGACACTGCCAGCAAGAGCATGGTTTCGGGGTGCTCTGAAGAACTCGTCGCGGTTGACGTCACTCTGGCAATGGAGCATCTGGGGTCTGTGCTTGGAAGAACTTTTGCCGAAGACTTGTTGGATAAAATTTTTGGTCAATTCTGTATCGGGAAATAGTTAGGACAACTCAGGCCTCAGTAAAGTTATCCTGCTGTCAACTCCTGATTGTGCGGAAGGGGTATTCGACCAACTGGAACCAATATTTCATAATAAGCTGCAAGCCATTTGTAAATTGCTCGATTTGCGAGGGTTTTTGTATATAGGAATTTGCACCAAAGTCATAGGCTGAAACGATATTCTTCTTGTTATTCGAAGATGTGAAAACAACAGTGAGCAGGTGTTTCAATGTGGAGTTTTGCTGCATCTCCTGCAATACTTCCAAACCATTCTTTTTTGGCATATTTATATCCAGAAAAATCAGGCAGGGAACGGGAGACTTTATTGGGTCCTGCCACTCGTTTTGACGAAGCAGATAGCCCATCGCCTCCTCACCATTTTTAACCCAGCGAACATCGCAGTCGAATTCGGTGCTTTTAAGTGTTCTAGAAATCAAAAAATAATCGTCTTCATCATCTTCCACAATAAGAATGACGTGTTGACCTTTGTTTTCAGTCATCTTTCTGTTCCTGTTTTACTGGCAGTTCAATAATGAAGGTCGTTCCATTTAGTGGATTGCCTTCCGCAGTAATTGTTCCGTTGTGCTTATCGATAATTTTTTTGCAAATTGCCAATCCCATTCCGGTTCCTTCAAACTGGCTGGAAGCGTGCAGGCGCTGGAAGGGCTTGAAAATACGATCTAAGTATTTCTCCTCGAACCCAATTCCGTTATCTATGACATTTATTCTACAATATCCGTCTTGGGAGGCAACTGTTTTTCCGCTGATAGTGAGGTCGGGCGGCTCTTCCTCGCGGTGATATTTTAAAGCATTGCTGATAATATTTTGGAATAAATGAAACATTTGGAATCTGTTTTCCTCTATAACAGGTAAATCCAAGATCTTCACTTTTGCGTTCGATTGTTCAATTGAAATCTCCAAATCCATCAGCACTTGTTTAACCACATCGCCCAAATCGAGTTGCTCCATTTTTCTTGCCTGGGCATCTAGAGTGGAATACTTTACCAGGTCTTCAACCAGGTTTTGCAGTCGCCGGGAAGAGTTTTCCATTTTGTTAAGATAATAAATATCTTTTTCATCGATAGTGTTGGAACGGGATTTTATAAGATCTCCAAAGGAGATGATTTTTCTGAGCGGTTCCTGCAAATCGTGGGAAGCAATATGGACAAAGTCCCGAAGTTCTTCGTTGGTTTCCTTCAGTTCTTTCTCAACTTCTTTTTCTTTTGTTATATCAACAGCCATTTCCATGACAAGGTCTGATCCGTCAATGTCTTGAAAGGGCGTTACCACGGTCAAATAAGTTTTCCCATCGGGTGCAGTCCATGTGGAATCTCTTGTGTCATTGGTTCCGAAAATTTCAAAAGGCGTACATACTTCGCAAGGTTCTGATCTGTTATGCATAAGTTGAAAACATTTTTTTTCTTCTTTTGGGCTTCCAAATCGTTCCCGAAACATTTTGTTGGCGAAGGGAACGGTATAATCGGAGGCTTGCAGATGAAAGGAAACGGGAAGGTTTTCGAGCATATTAAAAACGTTCTGCTGATCTTTTAATAGTTGTTGTTTTAGTTCACAACGTTCAAAAAACTGGCCTATTTGATTGCCCAGACTGCTGATCAGTTGCGCCAGATCTTCTTTGGGCTGTAAGGTTTTTTTTGTAAAAACTTCGATCACTCCAATCAGTCCTTTGGAGTTTGTCATCGGGAACCCAAACCCCGTATGTAGGTCCGCCTTGAGTGCAAAAGGAAATCGTGGAAAATTTGAGTCCTGGGTTACATCGACTATCCAATGCGGTTCTCTGCTTTCAGACACATGTCCGGGAAGACCAATCCCGTTTTCAAGGGGCATCTCCATGGACTTATCTGCGAACTCCTTGAATCTTTCAATATTTTTCGGAGCATGCCAGGAATGGGAACAACGCAGTACCTGCGTTTCCTTATCCAACATCCAACAAAAGATTATTTCCCAGTTCATGAGTTCACAGATGGTCTGTAAAAATTTAGGAAAGACGGATTCCAGATCGTCTGATGTGGAAAAAACTTTGGTTATGTTGTGTAGTAAGTTCCGTTGAACTTCGGCTTGTTTTCTTTCGCTGATGTCGCGCACAGTCCCGACAAAAAAGCGCTGCGTATCCAAGTTGATTGGATTGGCCGCGAGTTCTATGGGGAATGAAGAGCCATCTTTTCGCAAAGCCGTTAATTCTCTCAACATTCCAATGAGATTGGATTTGCCGGTGTTCAAATATTGCTGGAGGTAATTGTCGTGTTCGCTTCTATGAGGCTCCGGCATTAACAGAGATACATTTTTACCGATAACCTCTGCGGCTTGGTAGCCGAACAGGGATTCGGCAGCTGGATTAAACGTCTGGATAATGCCGTTTTCATCAATAACCACTATACCCTCTTGGGTGGCATTGATCACGGCTTCAAAACGTCCCCCTAGTTCAGGGGATAGAGTATTGCTATCTAATGGTTCTTCAGACGTTTGTGTTTTTATATTCACTATGGATTCAACTCAGAAATGGAGGGGGGGGGATAAATATTATTTGCTAGTTAGAATAGTAAATAAAGTACTTAAAACCAAATAATTTTAAACAGTTAGCTCTAGGTTTATCTTTTATTTGAAAGATTAACTTTCGATAATCTTTGTTTTTCCCTCACTTATGATGGAATGCGATGAAGAAGTCCCCATTCCTTGGCAGTGACTTTTTGGGCGGAAAGTAATACTATTACTCAACAATTATAATTATTTGTTGATAAGAGCGATGGATGTTTTAAAGTCCATGTCCAAAAATTTTTGTCCTGAATTTTTCAGAGAAATTAAGGTTCTTAGGGATTTTGCATGTCCAAGAAAACGAAAAATCAAAAGCATTGGGTTTCTGACAACATAAAACTCTACATAGTTCAGGGAGTTTTGGCAGCCCTAATTTTTACTGTCGATTTGGAAATCGAACTCGGTGTTGCAGCGGGGGTTCCCTATATCTGTCTGGTACTCGTTGCGCTATGGTCAAAAAATAAACGTCTTATCTGGATCAGTGCGGTCTTAGGAACCGTTCTGACTCTTATAGGATATGGGCTTTCTCCGTTAGGTGGAGAGTCTTGGAAAATTTTGGCAAACCGGATACTCGCAATTTTTTCTATATGGGCGACTGCTTTTATTGGTTATTTATTCAAAAAAAATGAGATTGCATTGCAGCAAGCCAATGAAGAACTGGAGGCACAAGTTGAGACTCGAACCTATCAGTTAAAATCATCCAACGAATATCTAAAGCGAGAAATCCAGGAAAATATTCAGGCCAGAGAAAAACTGGAAAAACTTCACGCTCAAAATTCGACCCTTTTGCAAACTGCGGGTGTGGGTATATTTGGGTTGGATCAGGAAGGTCGTACCACTTTTTGCAATCCTTCTGCAGCTGCTATGGTGGGGTATTCTGCAGAAGAACAAGTTGGAAAAGAGCCGCATGACTTGATTCATCATTCTCACCCAAATGGCAGTAAATATGATTTGGATCATTGCCCTATCTACAATACTTTGAAAAATGGGGCGTCTTATCGAATTTCAGATGAAGTTTTCTGGAGAAAAGATGGTTCGTCTCTTCCAGTCGAATATTTGAGCTCCCCGGTTTTTGACGGTCAGAAAGTTGTGGGTGCCGTGGTGACTTTCAAAGACATCAGCCAACAAATACATTTAGCAGAAGAAAAGGATGTGTTGCTCGGAGACCTTCAGCGAATAAACACCGAATTAAAGGGCTTTGCTCATATTGTTTCTCACGATCTAAAAGAACCATTGCGTGGTATTTCTTACAATTCAAAATGGCTGCTGGAAGACTTTGGCGAGAAGCTGGGTGTTGAAGGGGCAAAGCTGATTGATTTGTTAACTCAGAATACCCAAAGAATGCATAACTTGATAAATGGAATTTTGGAATTTGCTGAACTGGGAATGTTGAAGTCAAAGCCGATTGCTATACAGTCTGGCGCAGTTGCAGAAACGGTGATCAAATATTTAGCAAAGGCACCTGGGATAAAAATTGAAGTCCAAGAACCCATGCCAAAATTGGTATACCGTAATCTTCAGCTAGAGCAAATTTTTCAAAATTTAATTGGTAATGCAATCCGACATTTGGGAAAGCCCGAAGGAGTAATTGTGGTATCCTGCGCAGACCAAAATGAATTTTGGTGTTTTGAGGTTTTGGATGACGGCAAAGGAATTGAAACAAAACACTTTGAGAGAATATTTGAGATGTTCCAAAGTTTAGATAGAAGCAAAGCACCAGAGTCTACTGGCATTGGATTAACTTTAGTAAAAAAAATTGTAGAGCAAAACGGGGGCAGGGTGTGGGTGGAATCGGAAGTCGGCAAGTTCACTTCCTTTAAGTTCACTACTCCAAAATGAAATCAAAGGATGGAGGGTATATGATGCGTAATGGAAGTCCGTTAATGATTGTAGAAGATAACGAAACCGATATTATGTGCTTGAAGCGGGCGTTTAAGAAAAATGGAGTTAGTAAGCCTATTGTGACTGCCGCCAATGGTGAGGAGGCGCTGGCATATCTAAATGGAGAAACTGTTGTGGAAGACGGTTCTGGCATTCGAACACCGAACCTTATTCTTTTGGATTTAAATATGCCAATAATGAATGGTTTCGAATTTCTGGCCATAATTAAATCGGATGAGCGATTTCGATCTATTCCGGTAATCGTTCTTACCAGTTCGACCTCCAAGATGGATATGAATGATAGCTACAAAAACTCCGTTGCCGGGTACATCGAAAAACCTCTGGATCCGGAAGAATACTCAGAGATCATAAAAATTCTTGATCAATATTGGTCATTGAATTATTTGCCAACGCTTAATTAATAGGTAATGGTTTCGTGCAACATTTGAAATTCCTCCTTGTAGAAAATAACCCGACAGACCAGGTTGCTGTACAAAGGTTTTTTAAAAGTCAGAAGTGGGACCATGATTTAAGTGTCGCAAGTTCCTACCGTCAGGCCTTAGAGTTATTAAGTAAAACTTCGTACGACATTGTATTGCTAGATTATAACTTGGGTGATGGAACAGGTCTTGAATTGTTATCTAAAATTCAAGACATCCCCGTTATTTTTATCTCGGGAAGCAGCACTGAATTGATCATCGTTGAAGCAATGAAGCAAGGTGCTTATGATTTTCTTATTAAAGATCACAACCAAAATTACCTGAGCCTGCTTCCATCCACGATTGAGAAAGTAGTAAAAAGAAAAATAGCTGAGGATAGGCTGAAAAAGTATCTTGCTGAACTGGAAAGAAGCAATGAAGAGCTTCGCAGTTTTGCTTTTGTTGCCTCGCACGATTTGAACGAACCGTTGAGGAAAATCGTTGGGTTTGGTGAGCGCTTGAAAAACAAAGCTAAAAATCTTGACCCTGACGCCAGAATTTATGCGTCAAAAATGCAGGAATCTGCAACAAGAATGCAAAACATGATTCAAGAGCTTTTGCAGTATTCTCTTGTTTCCGCCAAAGGTGACCCCTTCCGTACTATTGATCTTAATAAAGTGGTGAAAGAAGTTCTGGAGGACCTCGAAGTTTCTATTAAAAATTCCAATGGTATTGTGCAAACAGAATCCTTGCCAACGGTAGAGGCAGACCCAACTCAAATGCGGCAGTTGTTCCAGAACTTGATCAGTAACGCTATCAAATTTACAAAGAAAGATGAGCCTCCCAAAATTGAATTGGTAGCTAAGCCTTGTAAAAAAGATTTATGGGATATTTTTGTAAAGGATAATGGGATTGGTTTCGACTCTCAACACGGTAACAGTATCTTCCAACCGTTTTTCCGTTTGCATGGGAGAAGTCAATACGAAGGCAGTGGTATTGGACTCGCAATATGCAAAAAAATTGTTGATCGTCATCAAGGAAAAATAAAAGCTATCAGCTCAAAAAACGAAGGCTCCATTTTTCAAGTGACTCTACCGGTTAAACAGTTTTCCTGATTTTTCTCCTTTTATCTCCTCTGATTTAATTAAGTATCTTAGAATAAGGTCATGTCAGAAAATCCGATAAAAAATAGCCTGTTTTGTTTTGGCTTGGGCTTTACCGCACAAGCTTTGGCGAAAAGAATGCGCGCTCAAGAATGGACTGTTTCGGGGTCTTGTCGGGAAATAGATAATAAGGATTCGTTGAAAGAATTATCTGTGTTCCCGTTCGATGGAACCCATGCAACTGAAGAAATCCGCAATGCTCTTTCTAAAGCAACCCATTTATTAGTCTCTATTCCTCCTCAACTTTCGGGTGATGTGGTGCTTCAAAAATTTTCATCGCAAATCGCGGAGTGCAAAAACCTTAAATGGATTGGCTATATCTCATCAACCGGAGTCTATGGCGACACTCAAGGGGAATGGGTTGATGAGTCTTCACCTTTGAAACCGGAAACAGAACTCAACATTAGACGTGTGGAAGCGGAAAATGGATGGTTAAGTCTAGCGAAAGAGAGTGGCTGCCCGGTTATGATTTTCAGATGTGCGGCAATTTATGGTCCCGGTCGAAACCTTCTTGTTTCGGTTAAGCAGGGGCGAGCCCGACGCATTGAAAAACGGGGGCTGGTTTTTTCTCGCACCCATGTGGAAGATTTGGCGCAAGTTCTGGAAGCATCCATAAAAAAACCAAGGCTGAGAGAAATATATAATGTTAGTGATGATGAACCGTCTCCTCCATCTGAGGCGGTAGAATATGCCTGCAAACTGTTGAACATTGCACCTCCTCCTTTAATTCCTTTTGAATCTGCAGAGTTATCGGAAATCGCACGCGGGTTCTATCAGACCTGCAAACGGGTGGACAATAAAAAAATAAAAGAAGAGTTGGGAGTGAAACTCCAGTACCCCGATTATCGAAGTGGGTTGGACGCGATTTTTAAAACAATGTGATCACTGAGCAACGCTGGGTGGCAAGAGGGCAATATTTGTAAGGCGAAGACGTTGTTACGTCTTTGACTCTAGATTTCGCTATTATTCCCTCTCACGGGAGTGAGTTAAAGTCCTGTGGGGTAATGTAGAAACTCGCTGGTGATCCCAAATTTTTCTTGCAGGTGTTTGCCGACAGATTTCACGCCTCCTGTTTCTGTGGCGTAGTGTCCGGCAAAAATGAGTACACAGTTTCCTTCGGTAGCTTCGTGGAAATGGTGATTGGCACCCTCTCCAGTGATGTAACAGTCGAGTCCTTCCTGTATCGCTTGCCGGACTATGTCAGCGGCGCCCCCTGTGACCAGCCCGACGGTTTTCACTTCTCCTTTACCGATTACTTTTACTTGAGAGTCGAGTTTCTGCTCAAGCATCTCGCCCAGCTTTTCTGCCGATATTGCGGAAAGTGAGCCTTTGAGTCCAATTTTTATACCGCCATATTCGCCAAAAGATTCGAGGTTTTCTAGCCCGATCAAGTCAGCGAGCGCTCGATTATTCCCATAGACTGGGTGCAAGTCCAATGGAATATGCGCGGAGTAGAGCCCCAAGTTAGCCTGCATCATCGCTGAAATCTTTTCGTAATGCTTGCCGCGTATCGGTTGCAGTCCTGACCAAAACGCGCCATGATGCACGAACAACATCTGGCATTGTTTTTCAATGGCAAGGTCGATCGTTGCCTGACATAAATCAACAGCCAGGCCGATTTTTTTTATTTCACCACAGTTTTGAATTTGCAACCCATTCAGTGCATGCGGTGCATCGCTAATGGAATTAATTTCCAGAAGGTTGTCGAGATAGTGACTGAGTTGTAGAATATCCATGTTTGCAAGTATAACTTTTTACGGGCGGTCGAGGCAATAGTGGTCAATTTTATTTTGCGCAATATCTGGCAGCGGATCATCCTGCTGATATTTATTTCTATTATTTCACATGCGATCGTTCATCTGGCACCAGGTGAGCCGGCACTGGTGGACCCGTCTAATCCGCGCATGAAAGCGGAAGACATTGAACGTATCCGTGCTGCTTTCCATCTGGATGAACCTCTTCATGTGCAGTACATTTATTGGGTGAATGACCTGTTTACCGGTGAGCTGAAATCGTTCAAAGACAATCAACCGGTCATGGGGAAAATCTGGGAACGTTTCCTTAATTCTTTACCCCTATTTGTCATTGCAACTTTTATCACCTGGTGTTTGGCATTTCCAGTAGGCATTCGTGCGGCGGTTCATCGCGACTCAACTTTTGACAGGTCCAGCACTTTTGTATCTTATGCTTTAATTTCCATTCCTGGGTTCTTCCTTTCCTATCTCGTAATCATTTTCATGGTGAAAACCTTCAACATCCCGGTTCTGGGTATGAGAACTTTTGGATTGGAAGGTGCATCGGTTTTATTCCAGTCGATGGATCGTGTCTGGCATTTGACCATTCCCGCATTGATGTCGGCTATCGCGGGAACGGCTGTTCTGTCGCGTTATGTTCGCTCTCAAATGTCGGAAGTGTTGCATCAGGATTATATGCGAACCGCTCGCGCGAAAGGGTTACCAGAGGATCAGGTCATTTATCGTCACGGATTGCGCAATGCATTGCTACCTTTTATTACGATGTTTGGTTTGACTATTCCAGGTCTTATAGGAGGTTCTGTTATTTTTGAACAGATTTTTTCCTGGCCAGGAATGGGGCGATTAGGCTATGAAGCTATATTGGCTAGAGACTTTCCGATCATTTTGACACTCAATTTTATGACAGCAGTCCTGGTTTTAGTGGGGACGTTGGTGTCCGACATTCTTTATGCAGTGGTTGACCCAAGAATAAAGTTTTAACGGTGATGGAATGAATGAATCGATAACGACATTTGAAACGGATGCGCTACCTCCTTCTAAAGGTCTTTTTCAGGAGCGTTGGGATATTCTAAAGCGCAACACAATGGCCTATGGCAGCTTTTGGTTTCTCATGTCTTTATTGGCGCTGGCATTTTTCGGAAAAGTATTGACTCGGTATATTGTGGTCTTCGACCCTAAAATAGTTCGCCTGTCTGAAAAGTTTTTGCCACCCTTAACTGTATTTACAAGTTCCATAACTCCGAAAGAAGATGCTCCTGCTTTTAATATTTATCTGTTTGGCACCGATGAGTTGGGGCGGGATGTGTTCGCGCGAATGCTCGAAGGTACATCTGTGTCGTTGAGCGTTGGGTTTGTTGCTGTCGGGATTATGTTAACAGTGGGGATATTTTTTGGCGGCATCGCAGGTTATTACGGCCGGGTGAAATTAGGATTCATTACCGTAGATACGATCATCATGCGGTTTGTTGATATCATGCTTTGTTTTCCGACGTTCTTTTTAATCCTTACCGTTGTGGCATTATTACCACCCAGTATCTATAACATTATGATCGTAATTGGGTTGACCAGTTGGATGGGAACCGCGCGCTTTGTGCGTGCAGAGTTTTTGTCTCTTCGCGATCAGGATTTTGTTGCCGCCGCCCGAAGTCAAGCTATTCCCGAATGGCGCATTATTTTTATTCACATGGTTCCAAATGCCATTGCACCAGTGCTGGTCTCTGCAACGCTCGGTGTAGCGTCGGCCATTCTTACCGAGTCGGCTCTTAGCTTTCTTGGCTTTGGTGTCCAACCACCTGATGCGACTTGGGGTAATATCCTTTCGGATGGGAAAAACTTTATATTTGATGCGCCCTGGCTGACTTTCATCCCAGGTATTACGATTCTGCTGGTCGTGCTGGCATTTAATTTATGCGGTGAAGGTTTGCGCGAAGCGTTTAATCCAAAACTGAAAACAGGGTCTTGAAAAAATTTGCAGTGTCGAACTAATCGCTACTTCCATTCGGTAGCTGAATGAAAGGTCCGATAAAGTGCAGGCAGAACAAACAAGGTTAAGATGGTTGAAGAAAGGATGCCACCAATAACCACGGTAGCGATAGGACGTTGAACTTCTGCTCCTGTTCCCGTTGCCAGGGCCATTGGAATGAATCCGAGTGAGGCTACCAAAGCCGTCATTAGTACTGGCCGTAAACGGGTGAGCGATCCTTGTCGAATTGCATTTTCTAAACCCATCCCTTTCTCTCGTAACTCGTCTATAAAGGAAATCATAACCAGTCCATTCAGCACGGCAATTCCTGAAAGAGCGATAAAGCCGATTGCAGCAGAAATCGACAGAGGAATTCCTCGAGCCCACAAAAAGAATAGTCCTCCTGTTAGAGCAAGTGGGATTCCAGAAAAAACTAGAAGAGAGTTTTTAACACTATCCAATGCGGCAAACAGAATGATAAAAATTAACGCAAGAGCGAGAGGCACTACGATTTGCAATCGTTTCGTTGCTGAAATCAAGTGCTCAAACTGACCTCCCCATTCAATCCAATATCCTGGGTTCATTGAAACCTTTTCCTCAATAGTGGCTTGAGCTTCTTTCATAAATGAACCCAGGTCGCGATTTCTAATATTTGTTGTAACGACAATTCTTCTTTTCCCATTTTCTCTGCTGATTTGATTAGGGCCTTTTATAATTGAGAACCGAGCTAGAGCGGATAGAGGGAGGTAGTCCATGTTATTTTCATGTTCTTTCAAATTTTCTGGGGAAAGAATTTCTTGTGCATTGAATGAGTTTTTGGGAAGAGAGATGGGGATTCTTTTCAGTTGTTCAATATCATTTCTTATATCTTCAGATAATCGTACTAGAATTTCAAAGTTCCTGTCTTGCTCATAAACCTTGCCTGCATTTTTTCCACCTATGGCAATTGCAACCACCTCTTGAACATCAGAAACATTGATTCCCAGTCGCGCCATTAGATCTCTATCCAATTCAAGGTTTAGAACGGGAAGTCCTGATATCTGCTCAACGGAAACATCAGAGGCGCCGGGAATTTTTGAAATAATTTTCTCAATTTCTTTACCTTTTGCGAGGAGGATTTTCAAATCATTGCCAAAAATTTTCACCGCTATATCACTACGAACCCCAGCAATCAATTCGTTGAATCGCATTTCAATAGGCTGAATTATTTCGTACTTATTACCAGGGACTTGTTCAAGTTTTTGTTCTAATTCCCGGATAAGATCCGATTTTGATCGGTTTGGGTTGGGCCACTGGGAACGTGGTTTCATAATTAAAAATACATCGGCAACACTCGGAGGCATGGGATCGGTGGCAATGTCTGCAGTTCCAATTTTGGAAAACACATGTTTAATCTCTGGGATTTCCTTAATTTTTCTCTCAAGTGTATCTTGCATGGATACAGCTTGGGTGAGACTGGTTCCAGGAACTCGCAGGGCATGAAGAGCGATATCACCTTCATCCAGGGTAGGGATAAATTCACTGCCAATACGAGTTGCTAGTAAAAGGCTCAGAACAACAAGAATAGCGGCAAAAGTAAGAACTGCTGGTCGATTGTTAAGAGTGATATTCAATAAAGGTTCGTATAATTTTTTGGCCCATTTTAGAATTAGGCTTTCATTTTCTGAGATTTTTTTTGATGAGAATTGAGCCATCATAGCAGGGATAAAGGTGATCGATAAAATCATGGCACCTGTTAATGCCGCTAAGATAGTAAATGCCATTGGCTGAAACATTTTCCCCTCAATGCCGGTGAGAGTCAAAATTGGCAGGTAGACGATCATTATAATAAGAACACCAAAGATACTTGGGCGGGAGACCTCTTTTGTTGCATGGCGAACGATCTCAAAACGTTGCGAACGTGAAAGAATGCCGCCTGAGGTTTTTTGCTCTTCAGCTAGCCTTCGCATACAATTTTCAACGATAATGACGGCCCCGTCGACAATGATTCCAAAGTCGATAGCCCCGAGACTGAGAAGGTTACCGCTAATACGGTTACCAACCATGCCTGTGACGGCAAACAGCATAGAAAGAGGAATGACGAGTGCGGTGATGATAGCCGCTCGGATATTCCCAAGAAGAAGGAAGAGGACCACAATGACCAATAAGGCTCCTTCGAGAAGATTTTTTCTTACTGTTTCAAGGGTGGCGTTGACCAAGTTGGTTCGGTCGTAAACAGTTTTGGCTGTAATTCCTTCTGGGAGGGTACGGTTAATTTCTTTTAATTTTTCAGAAACTCTTAAAGAAACAGTACGGCTGTTTTCTCCTTTAAGCATGAATACTGTTCCCAATACCACTTCCTTTCCATCCTTTGTGGCTGCTCCTGTTCGCAAATCTTTTCCCAGACTAATTTCGGCAACATCTTTGATGTAAATTGGTATGCCGAGGTGAGAACCTACAACTATCTTTTCAATGTCGTTGAGTCCTTCAACCTGCCCTGGGGTTCGGATAAGATATTGCTCGCCGTTACGTTCAATATAACCTCCACCCATGTTGGCGTTGTTTTTCAACAGCGCATCCATAATGCCTCTGAAAGTTATTCCATAGGCCATTAATTTTTTCGGGATAGGAGCCACCTGATATTGTTTTGTGAAACCTCCCATGCTATTTATTTCTGCTACCCCTTTAACATTGCGTAACTGTGGGCGAATCATCCAGTCTTGAATAGTTCGCAAATCAACAGGCGAATAAGATTTTGATTTCTGAATATTTTCATCTTGCTCAACCGTCCACATAAAAATTTCACCAAGACCTGTCGCAACGGGTCCCATGATAGGTTTCAATCCAGCAGGAAGATTGCTTTTCATTTCCTGGAGACGGATGTTGATCAACTGTCTGGCAAAATAGATATCCGTTCCGTCTTCAAAAACCACGGTGACTTGAGATAACCCGTAACGGGAGATGGACCGGGTATAAGATAGTTTAGGGATTCCCGAAATGGCACTTTCAATGGGGAAGGTTATTCGTTTTTCAACTTCAAGCGGTGTGTAGCTAGGAGCTTCGGTGTTTATTTGAACTTGAACATTTGTGATATCCGGGACTGCATCAATAGGGAGTATCCTGAAATTGTAGGCTCCGAACCCGGCCATGATAAGAACTCCGAGCATTACAAATGCTCTTTGTTTAATAGAAAATTTTAAAATTCCGTCGAGCATGAAAAGGTCCTTTTCCTAATGGTCGTGAGAAGCAGATGATTTTTCAATTTCTGCTTTCAATATGAAACTATTTTGATCTACAAAAGATTCATTGTTTTTCAACCCTTGCAACACTTCCGTCCATTTGCCATCGCTTTTCCCTAACTCCAGAGGCCGGGCTTCAAAGATGTTTCCATATTTCACAAAGACCACCGACCAGTCGCGGATGGTCTGAATGGCTCTAGTGGGCACAGCAAGCGGAACTTCTTGCTCGTCAAGAGTTAACTCTAATGTGACAAAAGTTCCCGGTCGCCACTTTGATTTTGGATTGGGAATGACTACTCGTCCTGTTACGGTGCGACTAGTACCATCAATGATAGAATCGAGATACGTCAATTCTCCCTTGGCTTTCAACCCGATACTATCGCTCCGGACGGTGACGCTTTGTCCCAATTTGACAGAGTTAACATCCATAACGGGGATAGCCATATTCACCCAGACATCAGATAAATCTGCCAAAAGATAAACAGCATCATCACTTTTAACAGCCTCTCCCGTGGTCAAATGCTTTTGTATGATTATTCCACCTAAGGGAGATCTCAATTCGTATTTGCTAAAACTCTGCTCATCCTGCTGATCTAGGTTAGCAATCTCCTCATCAACCAGTCCCAAAGCAAAAAGTTTTTGTTTGGCGGTTTGAAGATTGAATACTTCCATGTCAAAATTTCTCTTTTTCTGACGAACGGCCCAATTGCCGTGATAGTCTATTTTTTCGCGCAGGGCCAAATATTTTGCTTCTGAGCTTTTTAGGTTTTCTTCTGCTTGCAGGTATTCAGACTCTGAAGAAATGCCCTTTGCGAACAATTTTTTCTCGCGCAGGTAGACAGATTTAGCTAATTTCATTTTTGCGTATGCGGGGATAAGTAATTCGCGGCTCTTCCCAATTTGTAAACCTTCCAATCCTTGGTAGACATCTTCTAAATTAATTTTTTTATGCAGAAGGTCCAATAATTTTTCGGTGTTCTGGAAAAGAAGGGTTTCTCGGTCGAGGTCAGATTTAGATAAGTCAACCTGTTGACTCTTGGTGAGATAATTAATCTTTGCATCCGCCAGTTCGCGACTTTCAATGGTAGCTAATATGTCTCCTGGAGTAACGGTATCCCCTAAATCTTTAAAAGTTTTCTTCACTACCCCGTCCAGTCTGGGGACAATGTGAACAACCTTTTCCTCGTTTAAGTTTATTTCTCCAGGCAAGTTAATTTGGTTTTTAATTCGAGCGGGCCCCGCTTTCTTGATAGTTATATTTGCATTTTTTACAGCAGTTTCGGTTAGCTTTGCCCTGGCCTCAATTTGAGAGAACTCCCATTCATATTGTTTTGTTTTCCAATGTGCATAGATAGCTACATTAAAAGAATGAGGTTCGACAATAGTTATATCGCCTAGAAGATAGTTGCCCATTGGTTTGAATTGAACGGTGTCGACTCGGTCCAGTCGATTTAATTTGATGGTCAGATTCAATTCGTCGAGAGAAACAGATTTGCCTGCGCCATCTGTTATAAAAGCTCTAAACTCCGGGGGGCTACCTGTTTCAAAAATTTTAACCTCAACTTGTAAATCTTTTTCAGTAAATAACCACCCGCCATTCGGTCCTCGCGGAATGGCATCAGCATGTTCCGGTTTGTGGTCGGAATTATCGTGTGCCCCTTGGCGTTCTTCGTGGTTGTGGGGTTTCTGTTCGGATATTTGTGTGCTTTCTGGTGCTGTATTTAGGATGATATTTCCCGCATAGACTCCGGCGGCAATGAAACAAATAATTGGAAGAAGAGATTTTATTTTCATGTTCCTTCTCCTGTTGATGGAATAGAAGCCGGATTTAAAGATGCGAGTGGTTCTCCAATAAGTCGTTCTAGATCAGCTAATGTGCTGTGATATTGAGCAAGAGAATCGAGGTATAGTTTCTTGGTTTGGAAAAATGTGTTTTGACTGTCTAGCACGTCTAATAAATTAAATTTTCCAAAACGATACCCTTCTTGAATTCCATTAAAGGCTTTTTCGGCTCCTGGGAGAATTTGGTTTTTGATGGATGTAACCTGCACTTGGTAAAAAACCAATTCGTTATATGCCTCTATAAAGTTTTTTTCTGTGGATGCTTTTTTGGCTTGTTTTTCTGCTTTGGCTTTTCCTAGCTTGTTGCGTGCTTCTTCAATGGCCCCTTGATTCTTATTGAAGAACTGCAAAGGAATGGATACCCCGAAAACCAATGAATGGTCATTAGTGGTTTCTAGTCTTCTAAAGCCTCCTTGAAGTTGTATGTTAGGAACGCTTTTTGAAATTTCACTGTCGAGTACAGCCTGGCGTTGCTCTAGTTCGGTAGTCCATCGAGCAAGATCTGGATTATTGTTCAAACGAGTTTTTAAGTTTTCTAAAGAAGGGATATTGGAGATTTGATTGAGATTCCCCAAGGCGACTTCAAATTCTGGCTGTGCGGTTCCCCAAGTGATGGACAGATTTCGCCGCGCCACTTTTAAATCGAGTTTTGCTTTTTTTAATTCCACCTTTAGGTAAGAAAGGTTTATTTCCGATTTAACTTTTTCAAGAGCTGCAACCTTTCCCGCTTGAATCCTTTCGTTAACGATGTTGAGAAAATTTTCGCTTAGTTTAACCAGGTCTTCGGTGAGCTTGGTCTGTTGCTGGGCTTTCAATACCAAAGCGTAGGATCTGGCAACTTGAGTCAAAATATCCATACGTTTTGTTTCGTAGTCCCAATCGGCAAGTTTCTTTGAGAGATTGCTTGAATGAAACCTTGCTGCTCTTTTACCACCCAATTCAATCAATTGACTTAGCTGAATAGTGGTTTGGGACTGACCGAATCCACTGAACCCTCCTGAACCGGCAGCATCTTCAACAGTAATATTAAGCTTTGGATTGGGGCGTAGACCAGATTGTAAAGCACGCGCCTCTTTTGCCCGTTTCTCGAAAGAAAAAGCCTTGAGGTGTGGGTTATGCATTAATGCCAAAGCCACTGCATTTTTAAGAGTAATAGGTTCTTTAGATTCTTTTTTAAACTGAATCGCGGGCTCGGCAAAACTGGTGTAGGGAATAAATACCCAACCAATCATGACGAGCCACATGAATAAAGTCTTCATACAGCTTCCTCAGTCAATTATAAAAGCGAGACAATAACTATGAATAGAAAGCCTGGGTAATTTGCCTAGGGCAAATTCCTAGAATTCAATCAGTTTTTGTAAATGAGTTTTGAATTGAAATTAAATTAGAAAGGCAGGCGGAGAACGCGCAATAAAACTTTTTGGTAGGGCAGAAGGTTTTTTAGAATAACGGTCTGTACTAATGAAAGATGAAAGATCAGGGGTAGTTGAAATCGAATAACTATGGGCATTTCCAGTTTTTACAATTGATGACCCTTTTACTAGCTTAGATTTATGGAGATTGATGTTGTCAGATTCATCAAAGCTGTCGGAATGATGATGATCTTCCCCTTGAGATGCTTCAGAGTTCTTTGTTAAATGATGAGTCAGGGATTCTAGCTCGGGCGAATGGAAATGCCCTGGATGATGATGAGGTGATAGTTCGGCGTGGTGAGAGTGTGTATTATCCGGATGAAAATGGACAAACGGCAGAAAAAAGAACTGGAATCCACATAGGAGTACCAGCGCAAACGTTAATCCATACTTTTTTTTGTAAAATGAAATCACCGGCTCATACGCTTCATTATAATTCTATAATATTCATTATTTATCGGAAGATATCGTTTAATTATAAGTGAATTGTAGAGATTTGCCAATATTTTGTGGCCTCAAAAGCTAATTGAGCTAAACTCCGATATCAAAAATTGTTTTTAAGTGAGGGCATTAGTTATTGTTCTTATAAAAACGCATAGACTCATTTCTTCAGGGGAACCCTGTGATCTTTGTTGATAAGTTGAATAAACAGTTTGGTTCTAAAATAATTTTTCGGGATGTGAGTTTTCATTTACGCCCCAAGGAAAAGGTCGGCTTAGTGGGCGAAAATGGTACTGGCAAAACCACGCTGTTTAAAGTCATCATTGGCAGGGAGTCTCTTGATTCGGGACAGGTGACCTTGAGGAAGGGGTTGCGATACGGTTTGCTGGAGCAAGATCAGGAGGGGGGTGGAGAGTCAGCCCTCGAAAGAGTGGTGTTTGGAGACCCACATTTTTTGCAGGTGAAAACAGAACTGGAAAAACTGGAAGTGGACCAGAATTTTCAAGACCGTTACGGTGAATTACAGCACGAGTTTGAACGGCTCGGTGGTTATGACCGCGACTCGCGGGCAAAAATTATTTTGCAGGGATTGGGATTCAAACCCGGTCAATGGGACAAGCCTTTAGATCAGTTATCTGGCGGTTGGCGAATGCGAGTGGAGCTATCAAGAATTTTACTTCAACGTCCCGATGTGTTGCTTCTGGATGAGCCTTCGAATCATCTCGATTTGCGATCGGTTGTCTGGCTGGAATCTTTCCTGCAATCTTATGAAGGCAGTGTTCTGTTGATCTCACATGACAGAAGATTTCTTAATACTCTTGTCACGCGCATTTTTGAATTGGATCGTTCGACCTTAACGGCTTATTCCGGGAATTACGATGACTATGAAAAGTTGAAGGAAGACAGGCAAGTGCAACTCGAGTCTCAGGCTACAAATCAGAACCGACGCATTGCCGAAGTGGAACGGTTTATAGAAAGGTTCCGTGCCAAAAATACGAAAGCCACACAGGTGCAAAGCAGAATCAAAATGCTGGACAAGATGGAGCGGGTGCAAACTACCGATAGCAGCAAGGCTATCCATTTTCGTTTTCCACAACCTATTAGAACGGGGAAAAATGTTTTAGAACTGGAAAATGTGTCCAAGAGTTACGGTGCATTGAAAGTGTACGATAATTTTTCGGTAACGCTTGAGCGAGGATGCAAGGTGGCTTTGGCAGGTGAGAATGGAGCGGGTAAATCAACGTTGCTGAAAATGTTGGCAGGCGTGCTATTACCAGATAGCGGAGAGGTGAAGCAAGGGGTTAAAGTGTCGCGATCCTATTTCGCTCAGCATCAAGGAGAGACGCTGAATTTTAAACATACGGTATTGGAATCGTTGCAGGAGTCTGCCCCCGGATTACTCCGTACTCAACAAAGAAATATTCTGGGAGCTTTTTTGTTTTCAGGAGACGATGTAGAGAAAAAAGTTTCGGTGTTGTCGGGTGGAGAAAAATCGCGTTTGGCCCTTGCCCGAATGCTTTGCGGCAACGCCTCTTCTGATACTAATGCACCGCCTTCTTGTATTTTACTCGATGAGCCGACCAATCATCTGGATATGCGCTCTCGCGAACATCTTGCTGCTGTACTATCAGATTATGAAGGAAGTCTTGTTATTATTTCGCATGATCGATTTTTTCTAGATGGATTTGTCAATTGTGTATGGGAAGTAGCTGATGGTTATGCACGTGAATACAACGGCAACTATAGCGAATATGAGCGAGCGAAATTAAAAGAAGAGCCTATAGAACAAGAAACAAAAGCTTCAGAAAAAAGTGTTGCTACTTCAGTAGAAAAAGAGAGAAAACGCCTGGAAGCGGAAGAGCGCAACCTGCGTTACAAACAATTAAAACCACTGGAGAAACGTTTGGCAGTAGTAGAAGGCCGTTTGGAGGTTTTGATGGCAGAGAACGAACAGCTTCAGTCAGAGCTTGCGGATTCCAATATTTATGAGGCCGACCAAAAGGATCACCTGATGAAAACTATGGAACAACAGAGAAATGTTAAAGATGAAGAGCGGAGTTTAATGGAGGAGTGGGATGAACTGAATCTGTCTATTGAGCAGATTCAAAATTCTTAATCAACGAGAAAATTTAGGAACCCTATCGATTGGAATCAGTGTAGCTTTGTATCGCTATTGCATAAAGATAACAGCTTTCTATTTAACTCAGTAATTTCTTTCTGACACTTAATCAATTCGTCCAACGTATATTTTAGCGTTTTTTTTAGATGAGTGTGCAGTGCCACTTTCACTCGGGTTATGAACCTTTTTTTCGTAGCTATCGAGGTGTTCCATTT
>JBLFWU010000002.1:0-86961 GCA_047610985.1 Nitrospinales bacterium
CCAGGAATTATTCGATGCGGCTATTTCTGCAAAAGTATTGATGAGTAATGTATGGTTTTTTGTTTTATTCAAACTGCCTATCGAAAGTATAATTTGTTGATCATCCTTTAGCCCTAAGCTTCTTTTTGCTTCCATAGGATCACCGGACTGGAAAGATTGTAAATCTATTCCATTGCGGATCAGGGTTATTTTTTTTGAATCAAGACCTCGTGAAATTAAAAATGTTTTTAAGTTGTTGTCCTCGCAAATGATGGCATCGGCCGTATTTAACATCCTGATTATCAGTTTTGATAGGATAGGTATTTGGGTAACAAGTTTATCGGAGCCCCAGAGAGTGATGACCACGGGTCTATATTTAAAACGACGCACTGCCAGAGCGATGATTCCAGAAGCGGACCAGAATGCATGGATAAGCTGTGTTTTGCGCGTGGACCGTAAAGCAGTGAGGAAAAAATTAATTAATAGAAAGGGAAGTTGTAACCAGACCAATAAACTGCGCTGATTGATGACACCTGACCCGTAAGCAAGAGTTTGCCAGGATCTTGGAAAAAAATAGGAGAAACGGACAAGACTAAAGTTTTCTGAAAGAGGTAGCGATGCAGGATCATCAGGTGCGATGATTTCGATATCTGCCCCGAGATTGCATAATTCTTGCGCGTATCGAAAAACAAAATTTCCGGAAAAATCACCCTTAAAGCGGGGGAAAGAAGTACTAAGAAAGCTAATATTAATTTGAGGGCAAGGCTTCATAATAGAATCCTACCCTTCTTTTCTATTATTTTACAATTAAGGATTTAGTTAGAATAAGGTTTTTTAGTCTGCTTTTTTTAATCGGCTTATGAATCTCATTTTCATATGTTTGCGAGGGGGGCTCGATATTCTGCTTATCCTTAAAGGCTTTTTTAAAATGTGAAAGAACCGCTTCCCTGCCATTCTCGGAGATATCAAACATAAGTGACCTCACTTCGGTTCATGAAAAAAATCCCTTTTTCTCCCGAAAAACGGGAGAAAAAGCCCCGAACCCTGTATTAATGTTATTGGAAAGATATTGCTATTATCCATATATCTCCTTATTTGTCAATAAGTTAAATAGATATCATGAATCGGTTTGCCGCTCTTGGTATTTGAAGCGATAAAAGGTACACTCTAGCTTTAGATTTTAAGATTTAACTTTAAAAAGGAAGACCAAATGAGCTTAAGTGCGATTTTATCGATGGGATTAGGCGGGGTGGTTGCTTTTACCGTAATTTATTATTTTATAACGGAGTGGAATACAGATTAAAGATGATTTGTTGACTGATTTTTTGGGTTAGATCTCCAATGAAATTTTTTTTCTCACCAGTGATTCCTTTTTATCTTTAGGCCATTTCTTTATTGCCGCTTCCGTTTTTAAAGCCAGAGAATGGCTGCCGATTTCCTGGTGATAAACCAGTATCAGAGGGTTTTTCCCTTTTAATGACTTGGCGGCCTTAACTCCGCCTTTCTCGTGCTCCTTGAACCTTCTTTGCACGTCCTGCGTGATGCCGGTGTAGAGATGCCCCAGTTTTGTTCTTATCAGATACAAATGCCACATATCTAGATACCATCAGGGTCGAACATGGGAAGAAAATCGGCCAGACCTTCTTCTTTCAATTTGTTAACCGGAATGAACCTCAGGGATGCAGAGTTGATGCAGTACCTTTTTCCGGTTGGTTTTGGCCCATCGTTAAACAGATGTCCGAGATGCGAGTCTGCATTTGCTGACCTTACCTCTGTACGCGACATACCTAAGGTCTTGTCTGTTAAGTTAACGACATTTTCTGGTACTAGAGGTCTTGTGAAAGAGGGCCAACCGGTATTGGACTTAAACTTGTCTTTTGAACTGAATAAAGGTTCTCCAGAAACGACATCTACATAAATACCTGCACGCTTATTATTCCAAAATTTATTTCTGAAGGGTGGTTCTGTCCCGTTTTTCTGGGTGACTTTATATTCCAACTTGCTTAGTTGGTCGAGTGATTGGCTCCTGGCGCCAACTTTAACTATCCTGGAAAATTCATTGGATCTGGATATTTTATACTCTTTGTCATCTCCCCAGAGTTTGTTGATATATTCATCACGGCCTGAGCCTGCGCGGTAAACTTTGTAGCGGATATAACTCTTCTTGAAAAAATTCTGATGGTATTCTTCTGCTCGATAGAAAGTGGAAGCTTCGATCACTGGTGTTACGATTGGTTTATTAAACCTTCCACTTTTTATTAGTTTGTTTTTAGACTTTTCCGCTATTTCCTTTTGTTCTTCATTCGTATAAAAAATTCCGGTGCGGTACTGTGCTCCACGGTCAACAAACTGTCCGCCATTATCAGTGGGGTTAATATTCCGCCAGAAAACTTCTAGAATGTCCTCATAAGAAATTTTTTCAGGGTCAAAATGTATCTCTACTGCTTCAAGATGTTGGGTCTGACCCGATGCAACTTCCTTATAAGTGGGGTTCGTCTTTTTGCCGCCAGTGTAGCCGGATAGGGCTTGATAAACACCGGGAAGATCTTCGAACGGGTGTTCCATGCACCAAAAACAACCCCCTGCAAGAATGGCCACTTCTTCTTTTTCTGAAGCTATTTGAGTACGAACAATCTCTGTACTTTTGTATGAAATATTATTCGTGTTTTCGGGAAGGTATTTTGTAAGAAGAAACACGCTTATAAATAATATAAATCCCGTATAAATTTTATTCATATTTTTAATCCTCTTTCATGTTGCATCGGAAATAAGTGAAAGTAATTTTATGATAACAAAACTTTAATCTACTTGCATCTAAGTCGCACTCAATAGAAAAAGCTTACAAAAAAATTAGGGTGATTACTTGTTTTTGGGACTGCTACGACGGTCTGATTTTGGAGTTTTTATTTGCGGTAGCTCAGGTTGGATGCGCATTGCTGTCTGGAGAGGGGTTATAGCTTTGTTGAATCGGCCCAACTTCATATAAATTTGTCCCAGTGTGTAATGGGCTTCTGCGTTCCTGGGGGCGAGCCTAATGGATTCTTTAATGGAAGTTAGAGCCTCTTTATAGCGACTGGTCAGGAAATAAGATAACGAAAGGAAATAGTGGGCCTCCTGATAATCGGGAGTCAGCTGGATGGCTTTTTTATAATACTGGCTGGCTTCCTGATGGCGTTTGTTGGCAGCATATGCCAGGGCGAGTTTGAAATTGGCTTCAGCCATATCCGGAGCCAGTCGTACTGCCTCCTGTAATTCTCTAAGTTTTTCGGGATGTCTGCCAACTGCTCCATATGCAAGAGCTAAATGGAGATGAGTCTTCGAATCATTTTTTCGAAGCTGTATAGATTTCTCAAGTGGCTCAATTGCTTGCTGATATTTTTCGCTCTTTAAAAAAGCCAGACCCAGTTCTGAAAGAAGATAGAGATTGTCCGGGGCTTTATCGAGTGCTGATTGTAAGGTGGTTATAGTTTTTTCTTCTTTAGTTTCCTGAGAAAATGCAGAAGAAATTACGCTAAAAAATGACAGGGTTATGAGCAGAGCAATGGTCTTTTTCATTATGAGTTACCCTAAATATATAGAAGCCATTTCCCCGAAGAATGGAGTAAAAAATATATCCCTTTTCTGATGTCACTGTAAAGCCATAATGTATAACGCACATGGATTCAATCTGATTGAAGAAACGGTTTTGTAAGAACAGTTTCCTCAAATTTTTGAAGAACCGGGTTAACCGATATGTCAAGTGGTTAGAGCCTAATTAGATTTTTATTTTATTAAAAGTTTTATTCGCAGGCATGGCATCGCACGAAGCGATTCTTATCTCCCGAAATTTCAGGGTATTGCGAAGTACATTTTTTGGCTAACGATGAACCGAGTTCTTCTTTTAGATAAATTGGGCAACGGGGATGAAAATGACAAGCATCAGGTGGGTGTAAAGGCGAGGGGACATCACCGATCAATGGCTCGAAAGGTTTCTGTTCTCCTAAATCAGGAACCGAATTCAGAAGGGATATTGTATATGGGTGCTTGGGATTGTTAAATAATGTTTCCACTGGAGCTTGTTCAACAATTTTCCCGAGATACATGATAGCAACTGTATCCGCGAGATATCTCACCACGCTCAAATTATGACTGATGAATAAATAGGTCAGGTTTCGCTTTGTCTGCAGATCTTTGAGTAAATTCAACACTTGTGCTTGTACAGAAACGTCAAGTGCACTGGTTGGTTCGTCTAATACCATGAATTCGGGTTCAAGAATAAGTGCTCGTGCAATAGCAATGCGTTGGCGTTGCCCTCCCGAGAATTCGTGTGGATAGCGTTCCAATACGGAAGCGCTCAATCCTACCTCTTGCATGACGAATGAGATTTTTTCTGTTTTTTCTGTTTGCGACAAGTCTGGATAATGAATTTCCAATCCTTCTGCAATGATAGCCTCAATGGTCATTCGTGGTTGGAGGGAGCCAAACGGATCTTGAAACACCATTTGCATATGTTTGCGAAATTGCTTCAAGTCATTCCCGGTTAATTTCAATATGTTCTGACCAGAAAATTCCACTTCGCCTTGAGTATAGGAATTCAGCTTTAGAATAGATTCCCCCAATGTGGTTTTTCCGCATCCAGATTCCCCAACCAGAGCAACGGTTGTGCCCCTAGCCAATTCTAGATTAATATCATCTACAGCTCGGATGTGGTTGACGGTGCGAAGGAAAATTCCTTTTCGTATCGGGAAATAAGTTTTCAGATTCTTAATGGAAATCAGAGTTTGAGTGCTTGGAGTACGCTGGTTAATAGGTGTTTTCTGGTCTTTTAAATCCCATTTTGAATTTATCCCCTTGTCTAATAGATGGCAAGTAACCAGATGTCCTGGAGAGGGTGAATGCACTGTACTTTCTTTTTTGCAAACATCCATCACTGCCGGACAACGGTTTGCAAAGCGGCATCCTTCAGCATATTCGGTTGCAGAAGGGACTAATCCCGGTACCGTATCCAAAAGAAAAGCAGGCTTTTCCAGTTTTGGGATGGAACTGAAAAGAAGCTTTGTATAAGGATGCGACATATTCTTGAAAATGTGCTCGCGACTGCCATATTCGGCGATGCGCCCCCCATACATAATACAAAGATCATCGGCCATCTGGTTTACGATGCCCATGTCGTGAGTGATCAGCAATATGGCCATACCCGTTTGTTTTTGCAGATCACTCATCAGTCGCAAGACTTGCGCCTGAATCGTGACATCCAGTGCCGTCGTAGGCTCATCGGCAATCAAGAGTTTGGGTTCGCAGGCTAAAGCCATAGCGATCATTACCCTTTGTTTCATACCGCCGGATAACTGATGAGGGAAATCATCGACTCGTTTGTGAGGGTCAGGTATGCCAACCCGATCCAATAACTCAATGGCGCGTTTACGGGAAGCCCCCTGCGAAATTTTCTTATGCTGCTTTAACGGTTCCTGAAGTTGATCGCCGATGCGGAAGAGGGGATTGAGAGACGTCATGGGCTCCTGAAATATCATGGCAATGTCATTGCCGCGCAGAAGACGCATTTCTTCCTGATCCATTTTTGAAAGATCTTTGTCCTCGAAAAATATTTCACCAGAAGGGTGGTAACCGTTTTCGGCAATCAGTTGAATGATGGAAAACGCCGTCTGTGTTTTTCCGCAACCCGACTCACCCACCAGTGCCAGGGTTTTGCCTTGTTGTAGATCGAAAGAAACACCATCGACAGCACGGGCAATTCTTCCCGGGCCAGCATGAAAATGAGTCGCAAGATTTTTAACCGATAAAAGCATTTTTTTATTTAAAGAGTCTTTCTGGGGTCGAACGCGTTTCTAATGCCTTCACCAATAAATGTGAGAAGGGTGATCGCCAGGCTCAGGGTTACAAAGGTTGGTAGTAATATCCATAGGGCATGTAGATTGTTTTTTCCCTGAGCAAGAAGCTCTCCTAGACTTGGGGCAGGGCTGGGGACTCCCAGGTTTAGAAAGTCCAGACTGACCAGTGCCAGAATTCCTGCAGTCACCTCAAATGGAAAAAAAGTTAAGACAGGAGTCAGTGCATTGGGAAGAATATGCTTGCGCATGATTTTGAAATTGGAAACCCCAAGACTCTTGGCCGCTTTCACAAATTCATAGTTGCGTATTTTTAAAAATTCCGCGCGTATGTATGCAGCAATCCCCATCCATGCTGTGAGGTTTAAAATTAGGAAAAGTAGTAAAGCTGATGGCACAAGAAATGAACTGAGGATGATCAATATGTAAAGACGTGGAATAGAACCCCATATCTCCGTCAGTCTTTGTCCCGCCAGGTCTACCCAACCGCCAAAAAATCCCTGAGTGCCGCCAATCAGACAGCCTATGAGTGTTCCAGTAATTGCCAGCGAAACCCCGAAGAGCATTGATATTCTGAAGCCATAAATCAATCGCGCCAATACATCACGACCCCGGTCATCGGTTCCTAAATAATGTCCATCCATCCATGAAGATTCTATGAAGCCTTGGCCGATCGGCGATTTGGTTTTGTAAGGGGCGGCAAGCACAACATTTCCTGTAATCGACTCTGTGGGAATGTATTTGTAGTCATATCGTACCGGAGGCCAGAGCATCCAAAAACTTTTTGGCGAAATCTCAATATTATTGGTTGAGGGCATAGGCGAAATATCGAGGTCACCCTCATCATCTTCAAAATCTCCGAGGTCCAAGCCGAGCCCGCTACTGTTTGTGTTGATAGGTGTTAAAGTTGACGTGCCGCTTAAGAGGTTTGAAAAACTTTGGGATTTATAGTCGGGCTCGCTGGGTAAGCTGCCACCAAAGTCTTTTTCACTATAAGTAACGGCGATCGGGAAATAGGGTTTTCCGTCTACAACAATTATTAAAGGCCGGATATTGCAAAGAATCTCAGCTGGCAGGGTTAAAACAAAAAGAGTGGCAAGAACTATAAAGCTGTAAAAAGCCCTGCGGTCATTGCGAAAAACACCTAGTTTGACTTTCAGTTCTTTGTTCATATTACCCCTGAGACTCATCAAAAGAAATTCGAGGGTCTATCAAGACATAAGAAAGGTCGGTCAACAATTGACCGATTAAAGCCATCAAGGAAAAAATGAAAAGGGTTCCAAGAACAATCGGATAGTCGCGTTGTATTACCGCTTGATAAGACAATAGGCCAAGTCCGTCCAAGGTAAAAATCTGTTCCAGCAATAGCGACCCGGAAAAAAACATGGCCAAAAATGCAATGGGAAATCCAGTGACCAGAGGAATGAGTGAGTTTTTCAGTACATGTTTAAACAGTACAGTTTTTTCAGATAATCCTTTGGCGCGTGCAGTCAGTACATATTGCTTATGCATTTCTTCTAAAAAGGCATTCTTGGTCAGTAAAGTCAGAGTGGCGAATCCACCGAGGACATAACAGAATAAAGGCGCAGCTAGATGATGCAGATAATCGGTGAACTTCTCCCAGAAAGTCCAAGCTTCGTAGCCGGGTGTACCTGCTGAAGTCAGTCCAGCTATGGGTATGAGATGCGCCACCGCACCATCGCCAGGCCCTAATAGAACAATGAGGAAAATGGCTAGAACAAATCCGGGTACGCTGTAACCGATCAAAACAATCAAACTGCTCCAGGTATCGAACCGGCTGCCATTTTTTACGGCCTTGGCGATTCCTAGAAAGATGCAAATGGTATAGGTTAAAAAGAAACTGGTGACTCCTAGTGAGGCTGAAACGGGAAGCTTTTCTTTTATCAAAGACAGGACGGATTTATTTCTATAGAAGGAGTTGCCAAACTTGAAGACAAGAAAACCTTCCCAGTTGTCATAATTGAAAATGGAATCGATTAAAGGTTCATCCTTTATAGGGGAATACCAAAGGAATGTTCGCAGATATCTTTCCCATAGAGGTTTGTCGAGGTGATAGATTTTTTTCAGTTGCTCAAAATGTTTTGGGTCCAGCTCACCCTGTTTACTGCCAGGCCCTGTCATTGCCCCGCCACCCGCTTCGGTGAGTGTATTGCCATGGCCTTTTAAAAGGGATTTCATTTGATCGATTGGGCCACCTGGCACAAATTGTGTCGCAATAAAGGTGATGGTTACAATCCCGATCAAAGTCGGGAACATCAATAAAAAACGGCGGATGATATATGCTGTCATGAGTTGTTAATCGAACGTTTAATTGAGAGATGCCCCGGCGGCACGGGCTTTCTTGAGTTTTTCTGCCTTATCTTTATCCCACCACCACCATTCGAGAAGATTGTTGCTGATAGCGCTTTGCGAGGCATTCACTTTAGGTCTGCTGAATTTGTTCCAGTAAACTGCTCTGTCGTAAGATATATACCAGTGCGGTACGATATAATATTGATGCGTTAGTATCCGGTCTAATGCCTGAATATTTACTACTAGGTCTTTACGGTTTTTAGCGGCTATAATTTTTTCGATCAGTTCATCGAGTGCGGGATTTTTAATGCCCATATAGTTTCTGCTTCCTGGAGTATCTACCGCTTCACTGCTCCACATAGACCGCTGCTCGTTGCCAGGTGAACGACTTTGAGGAAAACTTGCTACAACCATCCCAAACTTAAAATTTCTCAGGTGTTCTTCATATTGTGCCGCTTGTACCAACTTAATATTCATTTGAACGCCGATTTTTTTAAGGTTGTTCTTATAGGGCTCGGAGATACGGTGCCATTGCGGAGAATTTAATAATAATTCAAATTCCATTCTTTTTTTACCCTTACTACGGATACCGTCACTGCCAATTTTCCAGCCTGCGGAATCGAGAAGGGCATTTGCCACTTTTATATTTCTTTCAGCTGACGATCCCTGTCCTGGCGCGCCAACGGGTTTGGTGAGTGCGGTCTTTGGAACAGAACTTTTATGTTTTGCGCGCAAAGATTCGAGTAGAATTTTTACTTCCCCAGTTGCGATCCCTTTCGATTTCATTTCAGGATTGTTGTCGAAATAGCAATCGTTACGTGTGTATTGTCCGTAGAAAAGATTTTTGTTGCTCCATTCGAAATCAAAGACCATCGCCATAGCGGCACGAGCTTTACGAGATTTAAATATATCGTTGCGCATGTTCATGGCAAATCCCTGCATACCTGCAATACGAGTATGAGGAAACTGAGTGCGTAGGTAGTAACCCTTTTTGACGAAGTCTCCTTTATAGTCCAATGCCCAGTCGCGGGAACTGTTTACCGGTTGCATATCGAACTCGCCGCCCTTGAACGCTTCGCGTTGCGCTACGGGGTCAAGGTAGATTTTATAGGTGACACGATCAAAATTGTATCTGCCTTTATTGGTTGCAATATCTTTTCCCCACCAATTAGGGTTGCGCTTGTAGGTGATGTATTTACCATAGTCATACTTTTCGATGGTATAGGGGCCGCTAGCCACAGCTATATCATCAAAGTCGGAGCCAAAAGTTTTTCCCTTTACCCCATAAATATGTTTGGGGAGGATGATCATTTGCCCGGTGATTAATGGTAATTCCTGATTGTGGATTGCAAAATGATAGCGGACGGTATGTGCATCGATTTTTTCGATGGATTTGATATCTTTAAAATATTCTTTATAAAACGGGTGATATTGTGGATCTTTTATTAGATTGAAAGAAAAAACGAAATCGTCTGCGGTTAACGGATGCCCATCTGAAAACTTGGCCTGCTTATATAGATAATAGGTTAGGGAGAGATGATCCTCTGCTACTTCGGCTTTTTCCACGAGATTGCCATATTGCGAGAACGGTTCATCGTCATCTGTGGAACTGTCCATGGCGGTCTGGAAAACCAGTTGCCCAATACCCGGGGCAGTGACTCCTTTTAGAGAAGCCGGATTCAATTTTGTAAATGCACCGAAGTCTGCCAGAGCAAGGTTGCCTCCCTTTGGCGCATTCGGATTGGCATAATCATAAGGCTGACCGGGATTGTATTTCAGGTCCTGTGGGCCATATAATGAGAGTCCATGTTTGGGTGTTGCGCTTACGGGGTGGGCGATTAGCAACAATCCATAAATAACGATAAAGATTTTTTTCATATTTGTTTAAACTCAATCAGGTAAGTAGGGTCGATTTGCATTTAATATATTAACATCCCTTTTTACTTGTGGGGCAATCGGTTTGTTTGTGTTTTAATTGTTTTTTTGAGTATAAAGTATCACTCATCCCAACCCCTCAATCCCCCTTATCTTGGGGAAGGTTAAAAGTTCCTTCTCCCTTGGAGGGAGAAGGTTAGGATCAGGGGAGAGAGAATGATTTTTCATTTTTCCGAAGGTTATTATGAAAACTTCAAGTCTGGGTCGCTGTGCTTCCTCTGGTCGCATGCGATGTCATCTGGAGATATCTATTAAATGACAGCAGCATATTTGGATTTGTCGCAGAAAGAACTGCAACAGCGTGCCGATCAAGCTTATGAAATTTACCGAAGCTGCAGGGTGTGTCCGCATGCTTGCGAGGTCAATCGCATGGAGGGTGAAACTGGATATTGTGGTCAGTTAGACACTCTGCATATATCATCAAGTGTTCAACACTTTGGTGAAGAACCACCTCTGGTTGGTAGCAACGGGGTCGGGAATCTTTTTGTAACGGCTTGCAATATGCGTTGTGACTATTGCCAGAATTATCAAATCTCTCAGGAATGGTCAATCGGCAAGTCTGAAATCAATGCACAAGAATCTTATGAAAAAACAGCCACTGCAATGCTTCGGTTGCAAGAACAGGGAGTACATTTTATAGGTTGGGTTTCTCCCTCACATGTTGTTCCGGGGTTGTTAAAAAGTCTTGCGCTGGCTCGAGAAAAAGGACTCCGGTTACCCATCATTTATAACAGTAATAGTTATGATGCAATTGAAACGCTGAAACTCTTGGATGGAGTTGTTGATATCTATTTGCCTGATTTAAAATATGCAAATAATGAGACTGCACGGAAATTGTCGCACATTAAAGAATATCCTGAGTTTTCCCGCCAGGCGGTGATGGAAATGTACCGACAGGTAGGCCCACTTTCAATTAATGAACAGGGAATAGCCGAAAGGGGTCTTTTGGTTAGGCATCTAGTATTGCCGGAACAGATGACAGCTACTTGGGAAACTCTATGTTTCGTAGCCTTGGAATTGTCGTCTTCTGTGCCCTTAAGTTTGATGAGCCAGTACCGTCCTGTTCATAAAGCAACATCCACTCTAGATAGAAGAATAACCGCTGATGAATACGAGCAGGCTATTGCATGGGCAAAAGAGCTTGGATTTGAGTCTTTGTTTCTGCAGCCCTTGGAATCTAAGGTGCATAATCTGCCGGATTTCAGCAGTCCCGACAACCCGTTCCCACTGGATCGCGCTCGAAATCTATCAAATGTCTGAGAATAGGGCCCTATCCGTCTTGTTATGGCATCTCATATTTGTTAATCTTGATGCTCATTTTGTTCAGGCTCGCCTGACAACGGAAGGTTCCCTTCCAGATAACTATCCGAAACAGGAACAATAAATAATGCAGCCAAGAAAGACACGAAAGATTCGTATTGGAAAATTGGTAATTGGGGGAGATTCTCCTATCGCTGTTCAAAGTATGGCAGCGACGCAAACACAAGATTTGGCCGCAACAGCCAGACAGATAGAAGTGCTGGAAAAAGCCAATGCCGATGTCATTCGAATTGCGGTGGACAGCGAAAAAGATGTCGAAGCGCTGAAGGAGTTGCGGAAAAAATTTCCTGACAGCACCTGGTCTGTGGATTTGCAGGAAAACTATAAGCTGGCTCCCATCGTTGCTCCCTGGGTAGATAAGATTCGTTATAATCCCGGTCACCTTTTTCACTTGGAAAAAGAAAAATCTATTCGCGAAAAAGTTGAATTCATTGTTGAAGCAGCACGGAAAAATGATTGCGCTATTCGAATCGGAGTTAATTGTGGTTCCGTTGATCCGGATTACAAAGAAAGATATAAGGACGATTCCACCGAATCCATGGTGCGCTGTGCGGTGGATCATTGTGAAATGCTCGATGAAATGAAGTTCGAGAACTATTGTGTGTCGCTCAAGGACTCCGATTCCACAAAAGTGATCGATGCCAATCGCCGGTTTGCTGCGGAACGGCCCGACGTGCCTTTGCATTTAGGCGTTACAGAGGCAGGGCTTCCTCCCGAGGGTATTATCAAAACTCGCATTGCATTTGAACAATTGATCTCAGCTGGAATTGGCGATACTATCCGCGTTTCATTGACTTTGCCGAATGATGACAAAGGTCAAGAGATAGATGTTGGCCGTGAGATTCTTGCGGATATTGCTGAAGGTAGGTTTCGTTCTGTGCCAGAAAATTTTCTAGAGGGATTAAATATCATAGCTTGCCCCAGCTGTTCCCGCGTCGAGAACGATAAATTTGTCGATCTGGCTCAGGATGTTCGCAAGATGACAGAGTATGCTGAAAAATATAAGCTGACCATTGCTGTAATGGGTTGCAGAGTAAATGGGCCAGGTGAAACGGATGATGCTGATTTAGGAATGTGGTGTGGCCCAACGCATGTCAATTTGAAAAAAGGGACTGAAACTTTGGGCTCCTTCTCCTATGAAGATATTCTGCAGCAATTAAAAATAGAAATCGATCAAATGATTCTTGAAAAATTTGGCGAGCTTGAACCTAAATAAAGAAGAAAACTTTTAAAGGCGGAACGATGGAATACGATGTTGAAGAGTTAGAAGAACTGAAGCGAAAATTGACGATCACCATTCCAGAAGAAGTGGTGTCGAAACGAATCAATGCGGCTTATAAGCAACTGAATCGAGAAATGAAGATGCCGGGGTTCCGCCCGGGGAAAATCCCACAAAAGGTGCTTGAAAAACAGGTTCCCATGCAGTCGTTTGGGGATATGTTTCAAGAATTGATGCAGGAATATTATGAAGAAGCATTGAATAAATCCGGTCTACGTCCAACAGGGCAACCCGAGATCGATCATGCGGGATTACAGAATATTAAAAAAGATGAGCCTTTAAAGTTTTCCGTGGTTCTGGATATCAAGCCGGATATCAAAATCAAAAATTATAAAGGGCTGAAGTTTAAGAAAAAAGAAGCAGTAATTACAGATAAAGACATGGAAGAAACTCAGGAGAAAGTTCTGGCTCGTCACGGTTCTCTCGATGTTATGCCTGCCGACCATGTTGTGGCTCTGTGGGATATTGTGAAAATGGATTTTCAAGGTTTTGTTGATGGTCAACCGATGGAAAATGAAAAAGCTGAAGACTTTGAGCTTAGAATCGGTGAAAAGAAGATGTTGGATGGTTTTGAAAATCAACTTATAGGACATAAGGCAGGTGGGGAATTTGAGATCAAGGTTATTCTTCCTCCCAATTGGAATCAAAAAGTTCAGCGTATTAGTTTTCCTGTTCCTGGCGCGGAAGAAGGGCAAGAAGATGATCGGGCAACGTTTAAGATAAATATCAAAGAAATTAAACAACTGACCCTGCCTGAATTATCAGCTGAAATCGCTAGCCGTGAAGGATTTGAAACAGTCGATGAACTTAAGCGTGCTATCAAAGTAGATCTTCAAAGTCATAAAGACCAGAAAGAAGAACTGAAAATTAAAGAAGATATTTTTAATATGCTGGTTAAACAGGCTGATGCCATGCCTCCAGAGTCCATTATAGAGCGGGAACTGAAATTTATGATCGAGGGTATGAAATTTCAGATTGCGCAATCGGGAATGAAGATTGAGGATTCTGGATTCGAACCAGAAAAAGCTCAGAAAGAATGGCGGGAGAAGGCAATTTTCAATACTAAAGGGTATATGGCACTGGAGTCGATTGCCCAGGCAGAGAATATCCACATCACGCAACAGGATATGGAAGCTGAGTATGAATTGTTGGCGCAGCAAACCAAACAGAAAGTTGAAGATATTCAGAAGCGCCTTATGTCGAATCCGGAATCATTGAGTCAGACGACAACCAAGTTGTTGGGGCAAAAAACAATGAACTTTATTTTTTCCAGTTGTGAATTTGAATTTTATAAGGATGAACCTGTAAAAGAGTAAATCGGTTGTATATCCCCACTTTCCAATAAAGCGCTTTTCCTGCCAGGCTTTTGAAGAGCGATTTCTAATGGTCGTTCCAGCAGAACCTATAACCCACCTATTTAAGAAATCTAAAAATTTACGGCCCGATAACTCTGATCATTTATGTTGATGTCGGAGGAGATAAATGTCCATTGCCGCAGCAAAAAAATACTCATAAAAAAATCTGCAGTTTTTTATGCTTATAGGCTTAATTTTCAAGAGAAGTGGACGATAAGACGTTCAAGGCCAACATTTATCTGCAATTATGCCATTCGCAAGGGCGCGAAAAGCTGTATAAATTGTTTTGTTTAAAGGTTTTGATGTTGCTCCAGGATGAGCGCGGTCCTGGTTTGATATTGACACCCGGAAGGTCGAGAGTAATATTGTAATAATAATTCACGGATACGAATTAAAAGACCATGGCAAGAAAATATACAGGACCTGAAAAAGCAGCAATTCTATTGATGACTCTGGGTGAGGAAACGGCGGCACTGGTATTAGCCAATATGGATGAACGTGAAATCCAGAGTGTAGGGAATTATATGTCTGCCCTTGGTGACGTAGATTTGAGTGTGATGGATATGGTAAACAAGGATTTTTATGACTTGGTCGAATCAGGTGGTGGTGGTTTGGGTGTAGGTGGCGTGGATTTTCTCAAGACTGCATTGATGCAAGCGATGGACCCCGCGAAAGCGACCGAAATTTTAAACAATATTACGACTCCCGGAGAGGAAATGGGCGGTGGACTGGAAACCGTTCGTTTGCTGGATCCAAAAATTATTTCTTCCTTTATTATTAACGAACACCCACAAACAGCTGCAATTATTCTGGCTCACCTTGATCCCCCTGTGGCGAGTTTGACTATTCGTGAACTTCCGGAAGAAAACCGGATGGAGGTTGTTCATCGGCTCGCGACTCTTGAGAGAGTGGCTCCTGCCGTTATACGTGACCTTGATGAAGCCCTGCAGGCCGAGTTTAGAACTTCCGGTGCTGTTTCTGGTAATAAACTGGGAGGTGTCGAAGTTGCTGCGGCTGTAATGGGTTCACTAGATCGAACGACTGAAACAACTATCCTTACTGCTATGGATGAAGTGGACCCAGACTTGGCAAATGAAATCCGCAATCTGCGGTTTACCTTTGAAGACATACTCAAGATTGATGATAACGGAATTCAGATGATCATGAAGGAAATCAATCAGGAAGATCTTTTGATTGCGTTGAAAACTGCTACCGATGCTCTAAAAGAAAAAGTATTTGGAAATATGTCTGAACGTGCTGCGCTGATGCTCAAAGAAGATCTAGAATCTTTAGGCCCAACAAAGATAAGTGAAGTAGAAAAAGGTCAGCAGAAAATTATTGCTGTTTGTAAGAAACTGGAAGAAGACGGTAAGATTATTATCGGCGGTGGTGCCGATACTCTGGTTTAAGATTAATACTAATTAGAAATATTATTCGGAGTACTCTAGGAAACTTGTGCGTTAACTGGGATGAGATGGGATTTTATCCCTTTCTCTTCGAGTTTTTCCAGAACCTTATAAATTGGCGGCAACCCCTCCCCTGATAGAGTTCCTTCCAAATGAATGTAATAGGTCCCACTTTCATTATTTTCACCAAGATTGGATTCCAGGTGCAGAATATTCAACCCCGCATCAGCAAGAGATACCGTAACATCTTCTACAACTCCCTTGCGATCTTCAGCAAATAGACTAATTCGAACATCGGGTTCAAAATGCTGAGGGCTACCATCTTGAATCTGGACAAGGTGCGAATCAAGATTTAGCGGGCCACAAACGGATGCGATAATGTTTTCGAGGGAACTTTTATTACTCTCATACTCAACCATCAACATAATAGTGAAGTAGTTTCCCAAGCGACCCATGGTGGAATCACCTAGATTGCAACCGCTTTTGCAAAGTCCTGCACTCACTTTTGCGACAATGCTGGGTTGATCGAGGCCAACCAAAGAAAGCATAAACCAATTTTTCATAGATGAAGTCCGGAAGGTTCAGTGGAATAGGATTTAGAATAACACAAAGCGATAGAAAAGTCGTATTCTGAGCAGGATTGATTTTAGAAGGGGAGGTAAGAAGACCTTTTTTGAATATAAAGCATAAAATTCAGATCGTCAAAAAATGATCCAGTTTTTTCTGGATTTAGCCTGTCATTTTTTTAATATTAATTATTGGCAAAGAGACGTTTGTTCTATTGAAATACTTTTATTATGAAAAAGATTTTAGTTCTATTACTAGTAGGCATAGCAACGCTTACCTGTGATTTGGATTTGGCTGCCGCGATGTCCCATGAGCACAAGTTTCCCGAACATGGGGTAGAGTCGCCTTTTGAAGGTAAGCCAACTCTTCCTAACCACTGCGAACTTCAGGGGCATTCGCTGAAAAATCCTTGTCCTCACTTATTGAATGGTTCGGGGAATAAAAAATCCCTCAAAGACATTATTTCTGTCGATTGCTCAGGAAGCCAGAAACAGCCAGGTTTTGCCTGAGCCCAAAATCACGAGGTTTGCTCTAGCAAAAAAAACTTTTTAGTTTCATCAGCTAGCTTCGCATTGTATACCTCAGATGATCTGATTTTGTGTTTTCTACCTTTACCTTTGTATCACCCACCTCGATTTATTTAATTTTTCACCTCAAAACTCTTTAATTCCCAATTTTCGCTTTTTGTCTCATAGCGAGTCAATTGACGTGCGCTCTCATGCTTTGGATGCGTGTTTCCCTTTGACTCGAAAGACATATTCTTGCGCGAAGATTTAATATTACGTTTAAGGGGAAGAAAAAATGAATCCTAAATTATTACAAATACCATTTGTTGCTTTGGTCTTGGTTTTTACTTTTGGAATCTCAGTATCTCAGGGGTCCATCCAGTCAGGGCATAAAATGTCAAAGAATACACCCATGAATGCACAAAATTGCTTTACCGAATAAGCAGTTCTGATCTTGAGAGTATGAAAAATTCTTTAGTTCAGATAAATCTGCATATGAGAGAGGGAGACAGTAAAACCAAACCAAATATAAAAATAGTTATTCACGGTGAGGGAGCCAAGTTCTTCTATACAAAGGGTATAGATTCCGAGCTTAAATATATAGTGGACTGGTTTTTAGCTGAAGATGTCCAGTTCGGGCTATGTGAGAGTTGCCAAGAAAGTTTTGATGTAGACGTCAAGGCTTTTCCAGAAGGTTTTATGGAAATGGAAAAACGGTAGTTTATTTCAGATAATAAATGATAACTTTCATATTCGGAGGATGAAAATGAAATTTTTGGTATTTTTTTTATTGCTTCTATTTGCAATAGGCTGCGCAGGCACCACCGGTGGTTTCTTGAATGCTGGTTATAAATCAAGCTCCAAAGGTTTCAGTGTAGAGCAGTTGAAGACTATGGGAGTTGAGGAGAATAAGGGATACTATTAGTTATTTCTGAAACTAAAAATAAAAAACCCGGATCGCCATAAAAGGTGATCCGGGTTTTTCTGATTTTATATAACGGGCGTAAATTAAGAGCCTTCTCTTTTCATCGGCGCGTGAGCGTTTAAAATGCCCGATTTAAGAATAGCTGCGTTTCCATTTGCGTGTTTCCGAGCAGCATAAAAATGGTTAGTAGCTTCTCCATGCCGATCAAGCGCATCCAGGGATAGTGCTTCATTGTAGTGCGCTTCGCCTACACTCGGATCAATTTTGGAAGCCATTTGAAAATGTTTCAACGCCACATCAAAGTGTCCTTGATTGTAATGAGAAATGCCTTCTTCATTATGTTTGTGAGCGTCAGCATTGGAACCTTCTTTCATAGGGAATTTTAAAGCGGGGTCTGCCGCAAACGCCATCGTAGATAAAGACGCAATAAAAAGTAAAGCTAAAACAAAAGATAGTTTTTTCATGAGTTCCTCTTTTAAAGATTAGTTTTTGATACTTAAATAATCGTTTTCCTAGATAACCTTCACCAGTTAAGAAAATTTATTTTTATCTTGAATCAAATAACCCGGGGTAGTTTATCCCTTTTCAAAATAATACTATTATTTTTAATAGTACCTCAATAAATGACCTGATTTAAACCTTTAAATTATTTTAGGTTTGTCGTCTAAGTTCTCCAATTCTTTCATTATTTTTGGTGTTGGTTTGTTTGAATTGAGTTTGAAAAGTATTTTCCGCAAGTGATTCCTCACATATTATTCTTTATCCAGATTTGACTTTGTTTTGAATAATTAATAACATAGAATTTCTGTGTGTATAATATTCGTAAAGGTTTAACCCATGAGAGAGCAAATTATAGACTCAATGCAGCAGAAGGGCGACCTCCCGCCGTTACCCAAAATTTTACTAGAACTGCAAAAACTAAAAAATGACCCTGATTGTAATGTTGATGATGTTTGCCGATTGATTAAATCAGATATGGTGCTTACCGGGAAATTGGTCACCCTGTCTAATACTGTTTTCTTTAGTGGGGGCCGTGAAAAGGCAGAGAATATTGAAGAGGCAATTGTAAGGCTGGGTATAAAGATGGTGCTCGATCTTTGTTATTGTGTGGAAGTGCCTAAAGCTTTTAAAGAAATCAAATCATTTGATCAAACTCAATTCTGGAAGCATTCGTTGGCGGTAAGTTATCTAACACGATTACTTACTAACGAACTGCTTGAAGATGAAGATTCGCTAGAGGCCAGTTTTCTATCTGGATTGATGCATGATGTCGGAATTTTGGTTTTCGATTATTTAATTTCAGAGAGCTATTATGATTTTTTACATACTAAAGATATTGACAACTCAGATCAGTCTTTAGAGTCACTCGAACTGGCAACTTTTGGAATAGACCATCAAGAATTAGGCGCGATGTTTTTAAAGAAATGGTGGGAGATGCCACCCATCGTAATAGGTGCGGTATCAAGTCACCATAAAGACAACATTGATGATGGTAAGACAATAACGCTCGCGGAAATTCTCAGTGCTGCAAATAAACTGGCGAACGAGAATGAAATCTCTCACCCAATATCTACTCGCTATAAGGATACTACCAGCGAAGATTTCATAAAGAAGGCTGGACTATCTTTAGAGGAGTTGGAAAACTTTATAGATCAAGCCAAACTTGGAATTTTGGCATTCGATTGTCTGTTTGAATCCTGAAAAATAACCCCAGTAATAACTAAAAAGGGCCAACCATTTATGGCTAACCCTTTATCTTATATATGGTCGGGATGAGAGGATTCGAACCTCCGACCACTCGACCCCCAGCCGAGTACGCTACCAGACTGCGCTACATCCCGAATTTTAATGATTTTGGAGTGTGTTGTGAGGTGCATCGCTTGCTATCAAAAAGCATCACCAGATGTGTTCCAAATTAGTTGATTAGAAAGGGGATGTCAATAAAATTGCCTGCCAGAGAGATGGGGAATCCATTTTTTTTGGTTCCATTTGCTTTCCTATGCTACTATTTCTAACTCTATGAATATTAGGATGTTTTTGGTTTTGAGTTGGGAACCCAAAGTCATTGATTTTTTATTTTGGCGGACTAGAATTCGTAGATAAATGTTCTGGCATTAAAAATTTGTTCAACCCAATTGGATGGTAAGAAAATGAAAGTAGTGAATGTTCTGGAGTCCCTAAATTTTAGTCCAGAAAAAATGAAAAAAATAAGTCTGTTCGATACTGATAATTTCTTTTGTGATATATACTGCCTAGAAGCTGGGCAGTTTCAAAAAGTCCATTCCCATGAGGGATCGGACAAGGTTTATTTTATTCTGCAAGGCAAAGGTAAAATAACTGTTGGTTCCGAAGAAAAAGAACTCTCAGAAAACGACATCACCATGGCTCCCTCCGGTGAAGATCATGGTGTTATGAATGATTCAGACGGCAAACTGGTGATACTGGTTTTTATGGCACCTAAGCCTCACTAAAATAATAATTCTATGATCTATTTAGTTTTTCCGACATCTTGGCATCCCTCGCAGCCTTATTTAAGTTTGCCGAGTTTGAAAGCGTTCTTGAACCAGAATGGCGTGCACGATGTAGTGCAAAGAGATCTGGCGATTGAGTTACTCAACGATCTTTGCACTTGGGAAAAGACCAAGCCGCTTTATGAAAGAATCATCCGTGAGCTGAACGAGCTGAGTTCGCGCCCCAGCCTCACGCAGGTGGAAGCGGAAAAATTCGCCAAATTGAGGGAAGCAGAAGAAATCGTCATGGCATTGAAGGATCAGATTGATGCTGCTGTAGATTCGCAACGCAGTCCGGAGTTTTATGAAATAGATCAGTATATGGAAAATCTGAAAATAATGGATGTGTGGCTCGACAACATCCTTGCGCCTTATTATCCGTCACAGTTGACGGTCATTGGTAGCCAGATGCGGTTTTCCCCATACTCTTCCAAAGAAGTTATCGATTCCTTCAAACACCCGGAGGAAAACTTTTTTTACGATCTTTACGAAAAATGGTATCTCGATGGAATTTTGAAAGAAGACATCGACATACTTGGTATTTCCATCACATCGGTGGAGCAAATTATTTCAGGGCTTACTCTGGCCTATCTGGTTAAGAAGAATAGGCCAGAAATCCATATCACTATCGGCGGAAGCGTGTTCACCAAGCTGGTTGATCGTTTGGAGAAAGATGCGTCTTCATTATTCGACTTTGTAGATAGCTTTATTGTGCATGAAGGGGAGACCCCATTGCTCAAGCTGGTCGAACACTTGAGGGGCGATGGTGATTTGAGCAAAGTTCCGAACCTGATTTATCGACAAGATGGTGTGGTCAAGGTGAACCGTCCCTTTGCTAAGGAAGAACTCAATGCACTACCGACTCCTGACTTTGACGGATTGCCTTTAGATCTCTACCTTTCACCGACCCTAGTATTACCCATTATGGGATCTCGAGGTTGTTATTGGGAAAAGTGTGCATTTTGTTCCATTCCCTTTGATCATATGAATTTCCATGTGCGCTACGCCGAAAATGTAGTTAACGATTTTAAAGTTCTTCAGGAAAAATACAATTGTGATCATTTCTTTTTCACCGATGAAGCATTGCCTATCAATTTCTTGAGAACCTTTGCCGCGAAAATTATCGAGCAAAAAATGGATGTGCAATGGACAGGCGAACTTAAATTTGAAAAGAGTCTGTTGAAGGACGATCGCATTGAGTTGCTTTATAAATCGGGTTGCAGAAAACTGATTTTTGGGCTGGAGTCTTACAATCAGCGGGTTCTTGATTCCATGAAAAAAGGTGTGGAACTGAGCTGGGTAGATGAAACCTCTGAGGCATGTATGAAGTTGGGAATCGCTATGCACTTTTACTTGATATGTGGCTTCCCAACCGAGACCGAACCCGAGGTGATGGACTCGATAAACTTTGTGCTCAATAACCAACGGCTACTCGATTCACCCGGCTTCTCAGCCATCCTTTCACAGTTTGACTTGGAGCGCGGTGCGCCAATAGAGAAGAATCCGGCAGAGTGGGGTATCACAAAACTTTATACGCCTCCGGAACATGACTTGAGTTTGGGCTACACTTATGAAACGACTATTGGAATGTCTTCGGACGAAGCGAATGTACTCTACCAACAATTGATTGAAAAATTAGGCCGCGAGGTTATGACCTTTCCGCACAACTATTCCCTGTCCGATGGGTTGCTCTACCTATCCCATCACGAGAAACATTCCCTGCCTGAACGATTAGGTGCGCCGGCATGAGCCGGAGCCTATAGGCAAACAGATTTATTCCCTGGAAAATTATGAAATTCGTAAAAGTAATGAAGGAAGACGAACTGCCGATTGGCAAGTCAGCGATTATTGCTGCGGGAGATAAACAGATTGCTCTGTTTAACTATAAAGGAAAATATTACGCGATCACCAACACCTGCCCACATAGAGGGTCTCCATTGGGCGAGGGAAGAATAGAAGAGGGTATTGTGATTTGCCCGAACCACGAGTGGCGGTTTAGGTTGACTGATGGTGCGAATATGCAGAATCCGGAACTGTTTATCCCTACCTATCCCGTGAAAACCAAAAACGAAAATATCTATATTGGACTGGAAGCCGAGGTAGGAAATATTGCCTACGGCAAAAAGGCATCCAACCTTCCATCCAGTTTAAAGTTCAGTATCCCCACCATCCAAAAACCTCGTAATCCCGATGAAGAACTCGATTGATTTTCAGTTAGGATAAGTTTTTCGCCTACCCAGGGGAAAAAGCGTAAGAGCGCTTGCTCAAGCTGTAGGGGTCTCGTCATTAATTTCTACCCATTTGGGGTCGCCGTGAGCCTTGAAGTTTTCTGTTCCGCAGAAAGTGCCCTCGTGATAGATATTCACCTTAAATTTACCTCCGCCATATTTTTCGGTGATGTAAGGAACCGGATCTTCAATTTCAATGAGCTCGGGTGTCTGGTATTTCCCGATCAATTTGAATTCCATCCCCATACCTGAAGGGAGCAACACATAAAACTTCAAATTCGTTGAGGCGAGAATTTTTTTGAAGTCTTCTTCACAGTCTTCCCGAGTATAATTGGGGCCAGCATACTGTCGGGCCCGACGCTTCAAATGGTCCTCCATAAGGTTGTAGAACCACCAGTTTTGTTGTTTTCGAGTATCGTGGAGAAAAGGGTACTCTACGAAACCATGTTTGTTGATAAACGGTTTTTTTGCCATCAAAGGACTCCTGCAATTTGCTAAGTATAAAAGCAATTATATTCATGTTTATGGGTAAACGATAGAACATTCTTATAAGATAAAAATTTATGTCAGGTTGGTACGAAAAATATTATTGGCGGACGGGTTTTAAATCCCGTTTATATGACCACTTGACACCCGAGTCCTATCTAGAATCCATGCGCAAGGTAGTAGCGTTATTACCGGATAAGCCGGGGCAGAAAATCTGGGACGCAGGATGTGGAACGGGACTGCTATTGCTGTTCCTAGAAAATACAGTTAAGCAAGGAACGGTATATTACGGATCGGACCTGTTATCTGCAGGGCTTAGCCAGGCACGAATGCGGGCACGAGATTTAGGGATCTCCGATAGGGTTGCTTGTGTCCAAAGTGATATTACTGCAGCTCCAGTTTTTAAGGGAAATTCGCTGGATGTTGTGGTGGCGCATTTTTCTATTTATACCATTCGCGAAAATGACAAGCGTCAGCAGGCTTTAAAAAATATGTATCGCGTTTTAAAACCCGGGGGCCTATTGATCGTATGTTGCCCTTCTAAAAACTATGACGCAGGTAAAATTATAGAAGAAAGTTGTGAATTACTTCGAACAAGAAGAGGACTACTACAGACAGCGATAAGGAGAATGTTTTTTTATCCACTTACAAAAGGGCTGGGATTGAATTTCATCCAGAAACAGCTGCAATCAGGTCAGTGGATGTCATACTCGCGCGAGGAGTTAACCGAAGAGTTAAGTTGTGCGGGTTTTGAAATTGGGTATTCAGAGATTATTTATGCAAGCGGAGCCTATTTAATGTGTGGAAATAAAGCGGCGGTTTTAAGTTAATAGACTCCAGGTATAATTGTTTCTATCGATTTCGGTGAATTTCATGCTTTTGAATCCTATGGAAAAGGAAGTGAGGGGGATTGGAAGCTCTTGATATTTAATGTGTTTGTCTAAAACAGAGGTTTGTGCTAGGATTTATAAGTCAATGTATATTCGATAAAAAAGGTTTTTGGTGCTTTATGAATTTTGATATCAACATTTTGATCGTTGAAGATCTCTTTACGACCCGATTATTTCTTCGCAGAACTCTGAAAAAGTTGGGGTATTTTAATGTGGCTCTAGCGGAAGATGGCTGTGCTGCGCTTGAAGAACTAAAACGAAAACCTTTTGACCTGATCATATCGGACTGGCATATGCCTAACATGGACGGTCTTGATTTGTTTAAAGAGTTAACTAAGGACCGTAAGTTCAGGGATATTCCTTTTCTGTTGATTACTGCTGAAAAAGAACGGGGAAAAGTTGTTGAAGCCGTTGCAGCTGGTATCAAAGAATATATTGTGAAGCCGGTTAAGCCCGAATCTTTAGGGAATAAAATTAAAGAGGTCGTCTTCGGCGCCGCCTGAAGGCAACGCCGAAGTATAACTTCTATCCCCTCCGCAGTTCCTGATTAAAGCCCTGCATCTTTTTTAATTGCCTTAGCTTTGTCTGTTTTTTCCCACGTGAAAGATGCTTCTTTTCTGCCAAAATGTCCGTAAGCTGCCGAAGGCAGGTAACGGGGTTTTAGTAGGTCTAGGGTTTTTACTATGCCTGCAGGTTTGAGGTTGAAATGCGAGCGCACTAGATCTTCCAGGATTCCTGGGTCAACATTATGAGTGCCAAAGGTTTCGATGCATACAGAAACCGGATCAGCAACACCAATCGCATAGGCTAGTTGAACTTCACAACGTCCAGCTACGTTAGCGGCCACCAAATTTTTTGCAATATAGCGAGCCATATACGCTGCAGATCGGTCTACCTTGGAGGGATCTTTTCCTGAGAATGCTCCACCTCCATGCCTGGAAAAACCGCCATATGTATCTACAATAATTTTTCTGCCAGTTAATCCGCAGTCTCCATGAGGCCCACCGACAACAAAGCGGCCTGTGGGGTTGACATGGATCTTCATCTTCTTATGCTGTAATTTTTTCGGGATGATTTTATTGATGACCATTTCAGTGACATCGGCTTTAATTTGCTTTGTAGAAACACTGGGATCATGTTGGGTAGAAATAACAACCGTTTCAATACACACGGGTTTATTATTTTCATACCTAACTGATACTTGAGATTTGCTATCAGGACGAAGGTAGGGAAGGGTGCCTTTTTTCCTTACATCGGCAAGTTTTTTTACCAGTTTATGGGCGTACATTACGGGCATTGGCATAAGCTCAGGAGTTTCTTTGCTTGCATAGCCGAACATCATTCCCTGATCGCCTGCGCCTTGCTCATGCTTATCGGCATTGACTCCACGGGCAATGTCTTTAGATTGCTCATCGAGTGCTACCTGAATGCCGCATGTTTCGTAATCAAATCCCATATCTGACTGGGTGTAACCAATATTTTTTATTGTGTTGCGAATGATTTTCGGCATTTCTACATAACAATTTGTAGAAACTTCTCCGGCGATGATCACAAACCCCGTGGTTATCATGGTTTCGCATGCTACACGTGCAGTAGCATCCTGAGTTAAAATAGCATCGAGAATAGAATCTGAGATCTGATCCGCCATTTTATCGGGGTGACCTTCAGATACAGATTCAGAGGTAAATAAGAAATTTCCAGGGTTCATATAAATATTCCTTCTTTTAATATTTTTATAATTAAATCAGATTAATTGTTTATGAGATTTGGGAAATCAAATCAGGCAGGTTTTATTTTTTTCTGAAAGCTTAAGTCCCGGTCAAAGTCATCTGGAAATCGAGTTCGCATTTCCTTGGCAATGAAACGAGATATTTCTTCTACAGACTTTAAATTTAACACATGATCGGCCATTTGGCGAGCTTCATCAAGACGAATCAGGCGAATTATTTTTTTAACTTTAGGTATTGAATGCGGTTCCATGCTGAGGTCTTCCAGTTTGCCTAATCCAAGTAAAAGCATCGTTGCCATAGGGTCGCCCCCCAACTCGCCACATATAGAAACTTTTTTCCTAGCCTTGTTTGCGGCGACAAAAATTTGCTTTAACGATCTTATTACCGAAGGGTGAAATGGTTGATAAAGGTGGGCTACAGTTTCGTTAATCCGGTCTACAGCCAGGGTGTATTGGACTAGATCGTTTGTTCCTATACTAACGAAGTCAACATGCTCGAGGATGTGATCGATGCATAGGGCGGCGGCGGGTGTTTCTATCATGGCGCCTATTTCGATATTGTCATCAAATGGAATTTGATCTTCTTTCAAAGCTGTTTTTGCTTCTTGTAATAATTTGTTCGCTTGGATAATTTCTGTAACCGAAGAAACCATCGGATAAAGAACTTTCACATTCCCATAAAAACTGGCTCTCAAAATACCTTTTAGCTGACTTATAAATAATTCTGGGTTTGCCAAAGATAAACGAATACCTCTTAATCCTAATGCTGGGTTATCTTCGTCATTTGTCTGGATGCCAGCAAGCTGTTTGTCCATGCCTATATCTAGTGTCCGAATGACAACGGGCTTGTCGTCCATTTCCAGAGCAACCGCTTTGAAGTTTTCGTACAGTTCTTTTTCGCCGGGAAGGTTACTTGCGGACATGTAAAGAAATTCGGTTCGATAAAGCCCGACTCCCTCAGAACCAAAATTGCGTAGAGTTTTGACTTCCTGACTGGATTCAATGTTTGCTAAAAGGTGGATATGCTGTCCATCCAGAGTTTCTGCGCGTTGATGGATGTTAACCAGAAGTCGTTCTTCATACCTACGATAGTTCTCTTGTTTTTTTAAATAATATTCGGTTTTTTCATCGTTGGGGTGAGTGATTACTTCGCCGTCAATTCCATCGACCACAATGTTATCGCCAGAGTTGATTTTTGATGTCAGGTCTTTTATGCCTGTGACTGCAGGAATTCCTAATGCTGCGGCAAATATTCCAACATGTGATGTTTTTCCGCCTGTCTCCGTGGCTAACCCCTTTATAAAATTTCTCGGCATACTCAGGGTATCGGAAGGACTTAATGAATGCGTAACGATAATCACAGGCTCCTGGATATCAGATAGCGTTTCTTGCGTATGACCGATTAGATTTCGGAGTATTGCATGGACGAGTAGATCAAGGTCATCCTTTTTCCCTTTTAAGTAATCATCATTGATATTGTCAAAAAGGTTGAGGAAGTTTTGCAGAGTTTGATTTAAGGTCCACTCGGCATTAGTATGTTGGGTCCTGATACTCTCAATGGTTTCATTAACCAGAATGTCGTCATCCAGGAGGAGGGTATAGGTGTCAAGAATAACGGCATATTTGTCGGCGATTTTTTCGGCGCGTTTTTTGATATCCAACATCTGCAATTTTGTTTTCTCGATGGCATCGCGAAAACGTTCGATTTCTTTCTCTACTTCATGTTCTTCAAGAGTCTGTTTGATGATGCAGAATTTCGAACGGTCCAGTAAATATGCTTTCCCGACGGCGACCCCTTTGGATACAGCGATTCCTTTCATATGATTGTCGTCAGATAAATTTGGAGTCTTCTTCCAAAAGGATGGAATAGATAGCATTGGTGTCCTCAGCTTTGAGAATCCCCTCACGCAACGCCTGATTTTTGAAGAGTCGTGAGATTCTTGCAAGTGCTTTCAGGTGCTGGCCTGTGGAATGGGCCGGGGCAATGACCATACAAACGAAATGGACTGGCTTTTGATCTAGTGATTCAAAGTCGACACCCCCTAAAGATCTTGCGAAAACGGTGATGATTTGTGTTAATTCATCCGATTTTCCATGGGGGATCGCTACATTTTCTCCGATGCCGGTACTGCCTAGCTTTTCGCGTTCCATAAGAGTTGCAAAGAGGGCCTGATCATCTTTTATTATATTATTCTGTTTCAGGCACTCGGTCATCTCCTTGATGACCTCTAATTTGTTTTTCCCAACCAAATCTGCGATTACAGATTCTTTTTTCAATATTTCATCAATTTTCATATTTTATTTTCTACGTATTAATCCTGGTTTTGATTTTTAGATTGAGACCCTTGTTTGTTTCGCAGGGCTTTTGCTTTTTCCTTATGCTTTTGGATTTGCTTTTCCATTTTTTCTAAAGCTTTATCCATGGAAGCATAGAGATCCTCGGTTTCCTCGTGACTATGAAGGGTAAAACCCTTGGTCTTAACGGTGATTTCTGCGAAATGGCGATGTTTCTCCACCGATAATGCTACGTGAACATCTGCTGCCTCTCCCAGATCAGCGATTGTTTTATCCATTTTGTCGTTCAGGTGATTACGGATGCCATCGGTGATCTCAATTTTTATTCCTGTCACAGTTAATTTCATTTTCTTCTCCTAAGAGGACTGTCATTAATACAATTTTAAACGGAAAATGATTCTGAGTAAATTAAAAGTGGGTTGGGTTAATCAAAAAAATTTCTTCCTTTTGCTGGCAGGAGGGATATTCAGTTCTTTCCTATACTTTGTGATGGTACGTCGTGCAATTTTGGCATTTTTCCTCATCAGTACCTGAACCATTTGATCATCCGTAAAAGGGCTATTGCCATCTTCTTCAGCCACCACTTCTTTAATCATGTTCTTTACTCTTATTGAAGAGAGGTTGTTGCCCATATAGGACTTGATTCCACTATGAAAGAAGAATTTTAATTCGAACAGTCCCTGCGGGGTATCAATATATTTATTGGTTGTAATTCGACTTACAGTAGATTCGTGCATTTCTATGTCTTTTGCAACATCTTTCAAAACCATGGGCTCTAGATAAGATAGCCCGTGATCCAGAAAGCTTTTTTGTAGTTTAACGATACTTTTGCCGACTTTGTAAATAGTCTGGCGGCGTTGGTCAATACTTTTAATCAACCATAGTGCAGCGCGATATTTATCTTCCAAGTACTCTTTGGTTTGTCCTTCTTTAGTGGTTTTTAATAGGTTTTGGTAAAATGCATTAATTTTAATATCGGGGACGCCCTCATCATTTAATGAAATATCATAGCCCTTATCCGTTTTTATAACGACCAGGTCAGCAGCGATATAGTCGATAGCTTCTGAGTTGAAGGCAATACCGGGTTTGGGTGTGAATTTTCTTAATATATGAAGGGCATCGAGAACTTCGTTAAGATCTGTTTTTAATTCTGCGGCAACTTTAGGCAAAAACCTGTCTTCAAGGCGGTCCAGATATTTTTCAATTAATTTTTCAACTAATGGGTTTTTCTCGGGCAATTCCTGAGCCTGGATCATCAGGCATTCTTGCAGAGAGCGAGCCGCCACTCCTAAAGGTTCAAACTTCTGAATTATCTTTAAAACCCTTTCAACATTGGCTTCATCTGTTTGACCAATTTCAGCTATTTCCGACAATTCAGCACCGAGGTAACCGTCTTTTTGAATGTTGCCAATGATGCAGGAGCCAATGAACTTGTCCGCATCAGAATCAACTGTAAGATTCAATTGCCAAAACAGATGGTCGGATAATGATGCTTCTTTTTTATAGGTAGCTTCAATAGAAGGTCTTTCTGCGAGGTTATCGGCAGACATCCCCTGATCTACATTGTTTTGAAAATAATTGTCCCAGTCAATTTCTTGTTCCTGAGAATCTTGTGAGGTCTCAGCAATAGAGTCCTCGTCGTCGTTGTTCTTTTCGTCTAAGGAGTCGACTTCTTCTTCAAGTATTTCTTCCAGAACAGGGTTGTCTATGATCTCCTGCCGCACCAGTTGCGCCAATTCAAGCCTTGCCAGGGGGAGAAGCTTGATGGCTTGCTGAAGCATGGGGGTCATAACCAGCTTCTGGCTCATCTTCAAGTTCAAATTCATTTTCATTTCCATCGCCATAACTTATTCTCCGACTAAAATGAAAACTGATCGCCCAGGTAAATTTGCTTTACCTTTTCGTCCTGGGCAACCTGTTGAGGTGAACCTGAAGAAATAATCTCACCTTCGTTAATGATATAGGCGCGATCGGTGATGCTTAAGGTTTCGCGAACGCTGTGATCGGTTATCAACACTCCAATACCTCTTTTTTTTAATTGCGAAATAATCGATTGAATATCGGAGACTGCAATTGGGTCAATCCCCGCAAAAGGTTCGTCTAGTAGAATAAATACCGGGGAGGTGGCCAACGCACGGCTGATCTCTACCCGTCTTCTCTCCCCGCCTGAAAGGGTGTAGGCCATAGAATCTTTGATGTGAAGGATGTTCATCTCCCGGAGTAAAGAACGGGCTCTTTTCTTGCGATCAAACGCAGAAAGTTTTTGCGATTCCAGCACAGCCAAAATATTATCTTCAACGGTTAACTTCCTAAAGACAGAAGGCTCTTGCGGCAAATAGCTCACTCCTTTTTTAGCTCTTTTGTGCATGGGAAAGTTAGTGACGTCTTCATCATTTAATAATACTTGTCCTTCATCGGGGCGGGTAAGCCCCACCACCATATAAAAAGTAGTGGTTTTGCCAGCACCATTAGGACCCAGTAAGCCGACAATTTCTCCTTGTTTAACTTCAATGCTCACCCTGTTAACCACTTTTCGGGAGCGAAATGCTTTAACAAGGTTTTGGGTTCTCAGGCCAGCCACAGCAAATATTCTTTAAAAGAGGGTTTGATATTATTACTCGGAGTTTGAGGGTTTCTCTTTTTTGTCACCCTCATCTTTCGGGTAAATTTTCATGCGCACTCTGTTGTTGGCGACAAACCGATCTTTGTCCAGAAGGAATATCATTTCACGGCCTTCGATCATATTTCCTTCTTCCCATGCCGTAGCCTTGGGAGTTCCTGTGAGAATGATTTTCTGCAATTTATCTAAATAAACGGCTTTGTCCCCCTTAGCGCGTTTTTTGCCACGAGTTATGAAAACATTCCCAATGGCTACAATCTCATCGGTTTCCTTTTTATCCTTGGTGTTGTAGACCTCTAGGATATCCGAAGTTATCTTTAGCTCTCCCCAATAACCGACAACATTCCCGGAAAAAATAATTTTCAAACCACCATCTTCAGAACGCATGCGGTCCGAGGTGATTTCTATAGGATTCTTGTTTTCTTTTTCCTTGCTAAACAGAAGGGAAGGGCTTAGTAGAGCGAAGCACAAGGCTATCGTTAATATGCGGATATAAATTTTTATCATTTGTTTGTAGTAGAAAGTGTGGTCTCGTCTTTGTTTTCTTGAAACCTGCCAGCCAAAGATTGCGCATCTCCCGTCAGCTTTACACGGCCGACAAGGTCAACATCTTTTGAGCTATTTTGATAGGTGCCGAAATCTGCTGTGATCACATAGGGTGGACTGTCTCCCTTGGGGAGAATCATCTCAACATCTTTAAGTTGCGTGACATCTTCTTGATTGTTGACTTGAGCCAGTCCCGCTTTTAATATCCACTCTTTTTTACCTTTAACCTCGTGGGTGACTTTGAAGTTCTCAATTTCGATATCCACGCCTTTGCCCATTATTTTGACCTTTATGTTACCCATTTCGACTTCATTGCCTTGAACTTTATAAAAATAAAACCCGGCCAGGCTAATTACTCCAAAAGCAATAATTAGTAAAACAATTCTGACGACATTTATCATTTAACTAGTTAATTTTTAATGTATTACGTATGTATGCAAATGGCATACCAAGAAATGATAATGCCATAGGGGGGGATTAATGTAAAGGGAAAATGGGATGCTCTCTGGAACTCAAGAGAACGTTGGAAAAGCTAAATTCGCGTACGTTTTCCTCTTTACTTGAGATATGGATTTCAATGCGCTCTTCGATACCAAACATAAATTCGTTTGGTTTTTTATTTGATATTAATTTTTCAGGCCATTCGATGATTGTAATTGCTTTGCTGTAAATTATTTCCTCCAAACCCAAATTCATAATCTCTTCTTTTGTCTCGAGACGATAAAGGTCAATATGGAAGATGGGTACCACCCCTTGATATTCGTTAATAAGAGTGAAGGTGGGACTTCGAATATAGGTATTCTTATCTAATCCGGCACCGAGGCAAATTCCTTGAGTCAGGCAGGTCTTACCTGCGCCCAAATCGCCAAAAAGTAAAACAAGATCGCCTGCAATCAGCTTAGAGCCAAGGGATTTTCCAAGTTGCAAGGTTTCATCTGTATTGTGCGTGATGGATTTTATCATGGCAAAATCTGTTTCAAGGCATCAGGTAGGCATCTTAACAGGTCGCCAGCAATCAAGCTGGTTTGAGTTTCTTTTTCAGAGAATAGATCTCCGGAATGGCCATGAATATAGGCTCCGGCAATGGCAGCGTTTTGAAGTGAAATGTTTTGCGCTGCTAAACCTGCGATGATTCCAGTTAAAACATCCCCCGAACCCCCTGTGGCCATACCGGGGTTGCCGGTGGGGTTGATATATATATTCCCATCAGGGGTGCCAATAAGACTCGGAGCTCCTTTTAGCAGCAATAGGATCGAATGCTTTTGGGCGAATTCTGTGGTCACTTGCATTCTATTTTTTTGTATTTCCTGAGTGGATAATCCGATCAACCTCGACATTTCTTTTGGGTGGGGAGTGAGAATAGCTGATTTCAATTTGTCCAGCCAATCGATATTGTTTTCAAATGCGTTGATAGCATCGGCATCCAGAATCAATGGACAATCGATAGAGGGCAAAAGCTCACCGATCAAGCTTACTGTCTCAGGGTCTGTTGTCAGACCAGGACCCATGGCAACGGCAGATTTTCCTTCCAGTAGTTTTAATATGGGATCTTTTGCTTTTAGCGACAGAGCACCCGATTGTGTTTGCGGCAGTGGAACGGTCATTACTTCCATAGGATGCAATTCGAAAGCTTTTTGGCATGTTTCAGGTAAGGCGAGTGTGCATAACCCGCAACCCGATCTTAAAGCAGCAAGAGCCGTCAGTCCTGCAGCACCACTCTTGCCAGTCGATCCCGCCAACACCAAAACATGACCGTAATTCCCTTTATGTGAATCTGACGAGCGTGAATGAAAAATACTTTTTATATCCTTTTCTTCGACAAGATGAGACAGGATATTTTGTTCGTTATATGATTCTTGCGGTATGCCTATGTCCAATAGCTCCACTTTTTTCATCGCTCCAGCTGCGGGATGTAGCAGGTGACTTTTCTTCATGGATGCCAAAGCAAAAGTTATGTCGGAATAAACATGCGGACCGATCAGTATTTCGGAGTCTGCATCTATCCCGGAATTGATATCCACTGATACCGTAAACTTTTCATATTGGTTGATTTTGTTAATGACAGTTTCCATAAGACCTGTTGCAGGCTTGGATAAGCCTGTGCCGAATAAGGCATCCACAATAATGTCCGAATGACGCAACTTGTGATCAAAGCTGCTAATGTTTTCAGAATTCAATTCTTGTATAGGTATTTTGAGATTTTTCGCTGTAAGGGCATTGGTTTTTGCATTGTCTTTTAAGTCTGCAAGTTTTCCAGCAAGCAGAACAGTGATGTTTGCCCCCAGTTGAAAAAGATGTCGGGCGATTACAAATCCATCTCCCCCGTTATTTCCTTTACCGCAGAAAATAATGATTTTTTTTGCAGGTAAGTCAGTAATGGCGTTTTGTAATTGTTTGACAATTGCGCCACCCGCATTTTCCATTAAAATAACTCCAGGTATACCTAGTTCGTCAATTGTCCGTCGATCGATGGCCTGCATTTGTTTGGCTGTGACGACAGTTAGCAATGAGACTCTCCTGATTTAAGGATTCGCATAATCAATTTTACCTAAACGTAAATGGAATAAGGATAATCTTTGGACTCTTTAAGGGCCATTTCCTTGCGAGTGGGTATAAGTCCATTGATTACACCGAACAGGCTAGGGCGATCATAGCCGAGAGGGTATTTTTGCTCATGGGTCAGGGAGTTGAAATGGTTTTCATCTGTCATAAAGTCTCTGTCGAAAAAATAATTGCTGATGAAGTTTTCAAAATGAATGGGTTGTGCTTCAAACTCCGGAAGGCAGGATATTCTTTCTTCGTCATTGTCATGGTTGTAGTTAAAAGCGAATCGAACGAGAACGTCATAGAGAAAAGAAATGTGATAGGAATTCATATGCTGCCAGATTGAAGGTTCTTCCAGGCCCGTTTCTAAAATTTGGCGAATTTCTTTTAAATAAGTCAGGGAGTTTGCTTTTCCAGCATGTTTGTAAAATTGCAGAAGATCATCTCGCCAATAGGGTCGGGGTTGTCGCTCAATAAAGGACAAAATTTCTTTCTCTTCCGTTAAAGCGACTTCAATAAACCGGCGAGGGTCAAACCGTTGGTTGTAATCTGCATTAGGAGTGACAACAACATTTGGTTTGTTAAAATTATAAGGTTCGTAAATATTATTCTTGAAAATAAGCATATTTGTCCTTATTCCAAATGAGGTGATTTATTTCAAAAGCCCACAAAAACAGTTACAATAGTTTTCGATAAAACACTATCAGGCAGATACCTCTTGAAACAATCCCTTTATCATATCAATGTTAAAACCATTTTTGGAGAAGAACAAGCCCTCTCACGATTTGAGGGAAAAGTGTTACTCATCGTGAATGTCGCCTCAGAATGTGGTTTTACTCCGCAATATTTAGGTCTGCAACATCTATATGAAAAATATAAAGATCAAGGTTTCCGTATCCTCGCGTTCCCCAGTAATGATTTTGGTCGCCAGGAACCGGGAAGTGAAAAAGAAATTAAGAGCTTTTGCATTAAAAAGTTTGCGGTTTCTTTTAACCTTTTTAGCAAAACCAAGGTGCTTGGACCTAAACAATCACCGCTCTATAAATACCTGCAAGAATGTACTTTAATCCCAGTGGGTAGAACAGGGCTTAAAACTTTTTTAATGCGATGTGTAACGGGGTTTTTGTTTAGGATTCGAGGTGAGACACTCCCGAAACCGCATGAAGTAAAATGGAATTTTCATAAATTCCTAATCGATAGAGAAGGTTTTCCTGTGGCTAGATATTCAAGTGAGATAGAGCCTGATTCTCCTTTGCTGGTAAATTGTTTAGAGAGAGAACTAAAAAAATAGTGGTATGTTTTTATCTTTCTAGATAAGGCGTTTCAGTTGTTGTTTTTAGTGTGGATTCTTCTTCAGCGGGGATCAATTCATTTATGACACCGAAAAGGCAGGAGTCGGTTAGCTTCAAACTCTTTTTTTCCTCAGAGTCCATATTGTTGAATCGCTCTGCATTCATCAAAAATGGGGTGCCAAAAAAATAATTATCAAGGAAGTCGTCGAAGTCTATGCCGGCACCGTCTAGCTCTGGGAATATTTCCATGCGTTGTTTAGGCTCCGAATAGCTATAGTCCTCATATGTGCCTTGCAAGCTGTCGAAAATATAGGTTAGATGGTAGGCGTTCAGGCTATGCCAGATAGTTCTGTCTATCAGAGCTTCGAATAATCGTCGGGAAAAGTCATTGAGCAGGGAGATACTTCCGAAAAGAGAGGCATGCGGAAATAATGTCTTAAACCTATCCAGTCCTTCAGTTTCGGGTAATTGATTGAGTCCGAAAAAAATTTCTCGGTCGGTCATTAGGGAATGAAAAATAAAATCATAGGGGTCCAAGCCCTGGTTGGCGTTGCTTTCTGGATGAGACGTAGACTCATAGATATTTTTTTTGAAAATAAGCATTCTAAAACTTGCCTCTAATTTGGTGAGACTCAGTAGGAATAAATTTTATCATAAAAACCTTTGATAGGAATTGAGGATATTGGAATCTAAAAAAGAAATAGATAATGTTTTAAATCGTTGGCTTCCTGGGCCACAGTGCGAGCAGTTTTTGCAGATGTTGGAGCATGTGCAAGATAAGTCTTCTAAAGTTGAAAACTGGTCGTCTATCCATTCTCCGGGTGACTTGGTGGGTTACGATTCTCTAGAAGAAGCATCCTCCAATAGCTATTCTCGGCTCGTAATAGGGAAATTAAATGGTGGGCTGGGCACTAGCATGGGCTGTGCTGGCCCTAAGTCTCTTATTAAAGTGAGAGGTGAAAAAACTTTCATGGACTTGATTGTCGAGCAAGTACGTCAATTAAATGCCAAATGGAATAAAGATATTCCCTTGTTGTTGATGAACAGTTTTTATACGGATAAAGAAACGGCTGCGTTTCTTGAAGCCTGTGATGTGCCTGTAATAACTTTCAAGCAAAATATGTTTCCCCGGGTTGATGCCGAATCGTTTTTACCTCTGAGTCCAGAGGAATATGGCTGGTACCCTCCGGGACATGGCGATTTTTATAATTGTATGGAACAGCAAGGAATATTTCGTCGCTTGATCGAACAGGGGAAAGATATTCTGTTCATGTCAAATGCGGATAACCTAGGGGCTGTCGCGGATTCCAAAATCCTCCACCATATGATTGAGAAAAAGATACCATTTTTAATTGAGGTGACTCCTAAAACCCCGGCAGATATTAAAGGAGGAACTTTGTACGAGCAGGAAGGCAGGCTAAAGTTGCTTGAGATTGCTCAGGTTCCAGATGAGCACATAGATGAGTTTTGTAGTCAGGAAAAATTTTCGGTTTTTAATACCAATAATATTTGGATAAACCTAGTGGCTCTCGAAGAAAAAATGCAAGAAGGTCCGCTAAATTTGAATGTGATTGTTAATAGAAAAACGATCCAAGAGAAACCGGTTGTGCAATTGGAAACGGCTATTGGGTCTGCTATAGATTGCTTTAGGGGTGCGGTAGGATTATGCGTTTCGCGCGATCGTTTTATGCCAGTAAAGAAAACCGAAGACCTTTTATTGGCGCAATCTAATATTTTTAATTTAGATGAGGGTAGGCTTGTTCGAAATAAAGAAAGAAAAATATCCTCTCTGCCCATAATAACATTTGGAGATACCCTCCAGCAGGTGGATGCTTTTCAAAAATGTTTTCCGATAATACCTGATTTGCTGGAATTGGAGTCGTTAGATATCACCGGGCAAGTTAGTTTTGAAGGAACTGTATCTTTGAAGGGACAGGTGGTGCTAAACGGCTGTAGCAAACCCATCATAATAGAAAATGGAAGTAAAATAGATAATGAAAGTATTGAGTGTTAATAATAATTAATACGTTATCACTTTTTGTTTTTGGTGTAGAGTGATATTTTTTATAGGATAAACTCCTATTTAATTGGTAGGATATTTGGCGTTTATCTGGATTTTTAAGTAGGTTTTTTCAACTAATAAATCATGGTATCTCTTTGTGTTATAATGATTTATAGTTATCTGTTTAAATAGTCGTTGACATGTCATAATTCCTAAGTATACTTCCATCCCATAAGGACTAAAACCTACAATTAGTAGGAATAGTCCTAGTCATCGAGGCTTTTAAAGTCGCATTATCTTCAGTCGCTGGGAGGTAAAGGAAGGTGGCTCTTTGAAATGTTCACTAAAGGGAGAGGCAATTTTTCGAATTTGCTTTATTTAGAAAATTTGTAAGTGAACTTTTGTTAACTAGGGTAAGGGAGGATTTACAATGAAAAAACTCGCTATTGTTTTATTTGTTACCGTTGCTTCATTTTGCCTTGTAGCTTCTACATTTGCTGCAAATGTTGCCCCGGGTGGAATGGGTAAATGCAACAACGCTGGCTCGATTAAAATTGAAACGGCTAGTAGTGGAGATGCTGCAGATCGCGGAAGTGCTAACGGCTATCTTTGGAAGTCGTCAAATTTTACGACCGTTCCTTTCACATTAGCACCTAACGATCACCAGAGCTTTTCTGGTAATGGGGGTGGCGCAGCTGGTAATGCTCAGGTGAAAATGCCGAGTAAGCATTCCATGGGTGAAAAGTCTATTACCTTTAGAACGCAGAACAATTTCAGCCGTGGCGATTCCATTGGTGATATCAGTGGTGAAGTTCGTATTCACAATACGGGCACGGTTCCTGTTAGCGTAACCTGTGGTTAGTTCCTAAGAAGTAATAAATTTAAGCCGACCTGATTTTTTATCAGGTCGGCTTTTTTATTGCCTTTTTTAGCCGTGATAGTAAATGAGTATAGCCACTGCCAATATCACTCTGTAAATGATAAATGGCAACAGCCCCACCTTCTCAACCACCTTTAAAAGTAGTCTAATAGCCAGTAATCCCACCAGAAAGCTGACTCCGAGTCCGACGATCAGGTGCAAGTGTGTATAGTCTTGAAGTGCGTTGGGTTCAGAAATGAATGAGATGAGCTTGTGCATACCTGCTGCGAATATGATAGGGGCTCCGAGGAGAAAAGAGAACCGGGTTGCCGCTGTGTGGTTGAGGTTGCCAAATAGTCCCGCCGCTATGGTTATTCCTGAGCGAGATGTTCCCGGTAAGAGGGCGATGGCCTGTGCGCAACCAATGAAAAATATTTGTGAGGACTTCAGTTCGTTTATTTCGGATCGGTTTTTCTCTTTCGCTGAACGGTCTGCTATATAAAAAACTGCAGACCATATTAAAAGGTTTATGGCTACAAAGGTTGGACTGCGCAAATTGGATTCAATCCATTCTGCGAAAAACAGGCCTATCAATCCGGCAGGTAGCGAAGCTGCCATAATGCACCAGGCAATCCGGTGGGTATCCCGTTCCCGGTCAAATAGTCCTTTAAATATTTCCAAAAGATCCTTTTTGAAAAAAATTATAATGGCCATTAAGGTCCCTAAATGCAGAATGGCATCGAGAGCAAGGCCTTGATCAGTAAAATTGAAAACCAAAGGGGTGAGAATAAGGTGACCGGAACTGGATACAGGTAAAAACTCCGTCAACCCTTGGATGACGCCTAATATTATGATTTGAATCAATTCCATGTGTTTTTATCGATCCTTAAAGTTACTCGTAAAGGTTCTTACAGCTTAAGCTTAAATACAATGAGAGTGTGCCCTATGAAAAGCATTATTATGTAAGGAGGTTTGGGTTTGCCGGGCTATTTAAATTGTGATATCTTACGCTTGCTATTGGCAGACCCCGTTGGAATTTAGCAGGTTGCCTCCGCACAACTCTGAGACACATCCTTTTGGTTTCGCCTATCCTGATTATATGTAATATTTTTATATTTAGCGCTTTTAAATGAGAGAATTTTCACGCATAAAACGTCTTCCTCCCTATGTGCTCGGGATCGTTAACGATCTTAAATACGAAGCGCGTAGAAGAGGCGAAGATATCATCGACTTTGGCCTGGGCAATCCTGATATGCCCACTCCGCCTCACATAGTTGATAAGTTGATTGAAGCTGCGCAAAAAGAAGCCAATCACCGTTATTCGCTGTCTAAGGGTATTTTTAAACTTCGACTTGCGATATGCGATTGGTACAAGCGCAATTATGATGTCGACCTGGATCCGAACTCAGAAGCCATTGCAACTATAGGTTCAAAAGAAGGCATCTCGCATCTTGCTTTGGCTATCACCACGCCAGGAGATTCTGTGCTGGTGCCGACCCCAACTTATCCGATTCATACTTATGCCTTTATTCTGGCAAATGCCGAAGTTATTCATGTGCCACTTGGGCCGGATTCGGATTTCTTTGAGGGATTGCTCGATGCCTTCAAGCGCAACTGGCCTCGACCAAAAGCAATGATCATTAATTTCCCACATAATCCCACTACTCAAGTAGTGGACATCGACTTCTTTGGGAAAATTGTGGATTTTGCCAAGGAACACGATTTAATCGTTATCCATGATTTTGCATATGGAGATATCGTTTTTGATGGCTATAAGGCACCCAGTTTTTTACAGGTTCCTGGAGCAAAGGATGTCGGAATTGAATTTTTTTCTTTGTCAAAAAGTTATAATATGCCGGGCTGGCGAGTCGGATTCGCGGTTGGAAACAATGAAATAATAAATGCACTAGCACGAATAAAAAGTTATCAGGATTACGGCATGTTCCAGCCTATTCAAATTGCTGCAACGGTTGCGTTGAATGGACCAAGGGATTGTGTCGAATCAATAACAGAAACATATCGAAGCCGCCGCAATGTCTTATGCGAATCGTTGAACAGAATGGGATGGAAGGTGACTCCTCCCAAAGCAACTATGATGGTTTGGGCAGAAATTCCAGATCAGTTTAAAAAAATGGGATCGCTGGAATTTTCAAAGATGCTACTGGAAAAAGCCAAAGTAGCAGTAGCCCCGGGAATTGGTTTTGGCGAGGGTGGTGATCATTTTGTTCGTTTCTCACTGGTGGAAAATGAACATAGAATTCGTCAAGCCGTAAGATGTATTCGAGAAGCCTTTTAACGTTACTCCGCTTGTGGCGGAGCAATTTATCAAAATGGATAAAAAATGAAAACGATTAATGTTGGGTTGATAGGATTTGGCACCATTGGAGCGGGTGTCGCAAAAATTCTTTCGGACAACCAGGAAATAATTCAAAAAAGATTAGGTGCTACAGTGCGCCTCGCCAAAATTGCCGACCTAGATATTGAAACCGATCGAGGCGTTCAAATTGAAGACGGTGTGTTGACCACTTCAGTTAATGACATTCTTGATAACCCGGAAATTGATATCGTTATTGAGTTGATTGGCGGTTACGATCCGGCAAGAGCTTTCATACTCAAAGCTCTTAATAATGGAAAGCATGTGGTAACAGCCAATAAAGCATTATTGGCTAAGCATGGCGATGAGCTTTTTGGTGCGGTCGAGGAGAAAGGACTCTCTATTGGATTCGAAGCATCAATTGGGGGTGCTATTCCTATTATTCGGTCTATCCGTGAAGCATTTGTGGCCAATCGGATTCAATCCATTGAGGGAATTGTCAATGGTACTGCGAATTATATTCTCAGTAAAATGTCGGATGAAAATTGTGACTTCGATGTTGCTTTGAAAGAGGCACAAGAAAAAGGTTTTGCTGAAGCCGACCCGACATTCGATATTGAGGGAATCGACTCTGCTCATAAGATTACTGTGTTGGCCCGCCTTGCTTATGGAGCCTCGGTTAAATTTGAAGATGTTAGTGTTTCGGGTATTACTAATATTACCGCTGAGGATATCGAATGCGCTCGGGAATTTGGTTATCGAATCAAATTGCTTGCAATATCCAAGTGCGATGGCGAAGCGATTGATATTCGTGTTCACCCTGCAATGATTCCCAGCGATCATCCAATGGCGAGTGTGAATGGTGCTTTAAACGCCATTCGTGTTTGTGATGATATGATGGAAGAAAATATTCTGATCGGGCATGGAGCCGGTGCCTTACCTACGGGCAGTGCTGTGGTGGGCGATGTGATAGAAATAGCCCGTAACATTATTTCTAATTCGCCAGATAGAGTGCCTGCTTCTTCTTACCAAAACTCAGAAATCAAACCGATTCCCTTAAAAGATATAAGTTCCATCGAGTCGGAATATTTTTTGAGGTTTAACGTTCAGGATAAGCCGGGTGTGCTCTCGAAAATTTCAGGGATTCTTGGCAATCATGGAATCAGTATCGAGTCCATGATCCAGAGAGGTCGAGGCGAAACAGGCGACGCTGTTTCTCTGGTAATGATGTGTCATCGAGCCAGCGAAAAGAATATCCAAAATGCCTTGAAGGAAATAGAACAACTTGATGAGGTCTGTGGGAAGTCTAATCTTATCCGTGTGGAAAAATAGAAATGGAATTTAAAGCCTGGTTTCAATGTATCAACCTGGAATGTGGTAACCGGTATGAACTGACGGATATTGTTTATCGCTGTCGCGATTGTAACGAATTGCTAGAAGTTCAGCACGATATGGACGAACTGAAGAAGAGGTCTGCCAAAGACTGGAAAGAGCTGTTTGAAAGCCGTTATCGAAAAAATATATGGCCCTATGGCAGCTCGGTTTGGGGGAAAAAGGAGCTGGTTTGCCCGACTGTAGACAACGAAAATATTGTTTCTACCTACGAAGGCGGGACTAATCTTTTCTGGGCTGATAGGCTAGGTGACCAACTGGGACTTGAAGATTTGTGGGTCAAGCAATGTGGCATGGCACATACGGGATCTTTTAAAGATCTTGGTATGACCATTCTTGTGTCGATGGTCAAACAAATGATGTCGCAGGGCAAAAAAATTAAAGCCGTGGCTTGTGCCTCCACGGGCGATACTTCGGCTTCTCTCGCCGCCTATTGCGCTGTTGCAGGGATACCGGCAATTGTTTTTCTTCCCAAAGATAAAGTCTCATTAACTCAATTGATCCAACCGATCACGCATGGAGTATTGACTCTTTCTTTGGATACAGATTTCGATGGCTGTATGAAACTGGTGCGTGAAGTTTGTCAGAGTGATGATATTTATCTGGCTAACTCCATGAACTCGCTGAGAATTGAAGGACAAAAAACCATAAGTTTTGAACTGGTACAACAATTCAACTGGGAGGTTCCCGATTTCGTAATTGTACCGGGAGGAAACCTGGGAAACGTCAGCGCCATCGGTAAAGGTTTTCAGATGTTTTATGATTTAGGGTTGATCGATAAGTTGCCGCGGCTTGTTTGTGCCCAGGCAGAACGAGCTAATCCGTTATATAGAAGCTTCAAGGAAGACTTTAAAACCTTCGAGCCAATACAAGCTAAACAAACCCTTGCCAGTGCAATTCAGATTGGTGATCCTGTGAGTATTAAGAAAGCCATCCGTGTCCTGAAGGCCTTTGACGGAATCGTTGAAGAAGCCACGGAAGGGGAGCTCGCAAATGCTGCCAGCAAAGCAAACCGTACGGGTTTGCTGTGTTGCCCACATACTGGCGTGGCGTTGGCAGTTCTGGAAAAACTGGTAACTCGCGGCGTGATCAAAAAGAAGGATAAGGTTGTTGTGATATCAACAGCAAATGGATTGAAATTCACCGACTTTTTATTTAAATGCCATACCGGTACCATACCTGGCATTCAATCGGATTATGCATTCGAAGCAGTTGAATTACCTGCAGAATACGAAGCTGTTAGAAATGCCATTCAGGAAAAACTTGAAATATGAAAAGCCGACGTGTTTTACTTTTTTCCACCATCCTGTTTTATTTTTGTATGAGCTCTCCGACTTTTGCAGAAGTATTGATTGCTGCGGGAGATTTTGAAATGGGCAGTTCCTATTGCGAAGAAGAACAAAATAATGCTGACTGGTGTAACGATGAGTCTCTTCATAAGGTGCATGTTGATTCCTTTTATATCGATAAATATGAAGTGACGAACGCAGACTACCGAGAATGTTTTGTGGCAGGAGTTTGTGAGCCAGAAGTGTTGCACGAAGACAGGGCAGGCGATTTTAATAAAAAAAACCAACCGGTCGTGTTCACAACCTGGCAAGAAGCAATGACTTATTGCAAATGGAAAAATGGCCGATTGCCAACCGAAGCGGAGTGGGAGTATGTGGCGAAAGTAGAAAAGTTGGGAGGCGGGCATTGGAATCAGCTTTATGGAGTAGGGGCGACTGTAGCGGTGGGAAGCTTTGAGCCGAACTCGCATGGCCTTTACGATATGATGGGTAACGTTTATGAATGGACGATGGATTGGTATGGTCCTTATGATACTGCGGGAACTAAGAACAATCCATCGGGGCCCGCAAAGGGAAAAAATAAGGTGGTGAGGGGCGGGTCGTGGGATTCCTTGAATCATTTTTTAAGAACTTCTGATCGGGTTGCAAAAGATTCCGATTTAAGATACAGCGGTGTGGGTTTTCGTTGTGTTAGACCGAATATATAGAAAGGTATGAAATGAGTGATGTGAAGAATGTGGTTATTGTCGGGTCAGGTCCTGCAGGGCATACGGCAGCTATCTATGCTGCTAGGGCAAATTTGAGCCCATTTATGTTTGAAGGCTATATGTTGGGCGGATCGGCAGGCGGACAATTAACTACAACAACCGAAGTCGAAAATTACCCCGGATTTCCCGAAGGCGTTGAAGGTCCGGAATTGATGCAATTATTTCGTAAACAATCGGAACGGTTCGGAACGGAAATGGTTCAGGAAGATGTCATCGAAGCGGATTTGAGCAAGTCTCCTTTTACGCTAAAAACCGAAAACCGCGAAGTCAAAGCACATTCAGTAATTATCTCAACAGGTGCGACAGCCAAACGCATGGGTGTACCCAATGAAGAAAAAATGTGGAACAACGGTATGTCGGCCTGCGCTGTATGTGATGGCGCTTTACCGATGTTTCGTAATCAACCTTTGATGGTGATCGGTGGTGGCGATACAGCTGTTGAAGAAGCCAGCTACCTCACTAAATTTGGCTCTGTTGTTTATATGGTACATCGCAGGGATGTATTGCGTGCCTCCAAAATTATGCAGGAACGAGCTTTGAAAAATCCAAAGCTAGAAATCATTTGGGACTCAGTTTTGGAAGATGCCGTGGGCGCAGACTATGTAACAGGTGCACGGGTTAAAAATATCAAGACCAATGAGAGTCGCGAGATAGAAGTAGGTGGAATTTTTTATGCCATCGGTCACACGCCAAATACCAGTATTTTTAACGGACAGCTGGACCTTGACGACGCAGGTTATATAAAGATCAAGCTAGGAACCCAGGAAACCAGTGTAGAAGGAGTATTTGCCGCAGGGGATGTTCATGACCATAAATATCGTCAGGCTATTACCGCTGCAGGCACGGGCTGTGCTGCAGCCCTCGAAGCAGAACGATGGCTGTCTGAAAAGGGTTTAGGTGAATAAAGATTTATTGCAGGTTTTAATTAAAGCCCTGCAAAAGATTCTTGCCGATAATAACTTTACGTTTGAAATTGAAGCAACAGGTGATGAGAAAATCGACCTGTTGATTGAGCAGATCCAATCCCTCCTAACCGAAGTGCAGAAGCGCGATGATAAAATTGCACTGCAAAAAAAATCCCTCAAAGCGCAATTAGAAATTCATACAAATGATCTGGAAGAGACTAATAAAAAGCTGACCCTTGATAAACGGGAAGCAATAACAGCCAGCCTCAGCAAGTCGGTTTTTCTTGCCAACCTCAGTCACGAATTGAGAACCCCAATCAATCATATAATCGGTTACAGCGAAATGTTGCAGGAGGAAATGCAAGATGAAGGAATGGAAGACTTTCTTCCAGATATCGAGAAAATCCGTGCTTCCAGTGATGGCCTGATGAAATGGGTTGAAGAGATTATTGATCTGTCAAAAATTGAATCGGGCCGGTCTGAGTTGCAGCACGAAAAATTTATGGTGAAAGATTTATTGGAAGAACTTTCCCAAAAAGTTGAAGGGGAAATGGATAAGGCTGAAAATGATTTACACATAGACGCGGATGGGGGCGATATCGAGGGTGACCGGGGTAGAGTTTTTCGTGTACTATTCAATCTTTTGACAAATGCCTGCCAGACAACCCGCAAAGGAAAAATATCATTGAGTGTGGCTCGTGAAACGGTGGGTGATATAGGCTGGATATCTTTTGAAGTAAAGGATACAGGAGCTGGGATTAACCCAAAAATTCTGGAAAATCTTTTTAAAGGCTACACACACGCCGATGAAAACTTGTCGAGTGGGTTTGGCGGCGAAGCCTTGATGCTTGCTATCTGTCACCGGCTGAGTCTGGTAATGGGAGGTAATATTCACGCTGAAAGCGAATTGGGTGTCGGTTCTACATTTTCTCTTCGTCTGCCTGTCGATATGAAAACACATCTTTCCAAACCTCATGTAGTACGTGCAACCAACCTTTTCATTCAAGACATCCTTAAAATGAAATAGTAAATTTTACTACTCTCTGAAATTCTTCATGAAGATTTTGGAGGGGGAGAAGTTTTAAAGTTGAGACGGATGCCAGTGACGAGACTTTCGTTTTACATAATCTTAGGAACGAAAAATTCGCTTTTAATAATCATCCTCACCGACATTTTCAGACGGTGAACTTTTAGAATTCTCGTTTGTTCGGTTCTTAAGGGCATTCTTCTTGAAAAAACTCCCATTTTCTTCCGAAGATTTGAAAATTTTCCAGTGTCGAGACTGTAATTCTTCTGCGGAGACTATTTTTTTCAGTTTTCCATAAGCATCTAATACTTTGGTTTCATAGAACATAGGTTCCTCCCAAGTTTAGGCTTGTATATGTTTTTATTTGTTTATTTTTATACTAACAGAAAATGTTAATTTATGAAAGCGTAATTTTAAAATGGCCATCAAAGTTTATTAAAATGAAGGTTTGATGAAGATATCAGTATCTAAAAAATAAATAATATTTATCCATAGAAGGAGTATATTTACGTGATATTGCAAGGGCAATATTTGAAAGCGCAATCCGAACTAAAAGGAATCAAAATGAAAAATAATCTGAACTCTTGTTATCGAACTTTAGCCCTAACATTTGCGTTCTTATTTATAGCGCAGAATTTATTTGCGGCTTCAGCAAGAGAGATTGATGTGAGTGTCGATGTGGCCTTAGAGAAATTTTATAAAGAAATCCCAGGTAGTCAAGAATTCACTAAAAAGGCGAAAGGGGTTTTAATTTTCCCATCGGTTATTAAAGCGGGGATCGGTCTGGGGGCAGAGTATGGGGAAGGTGCCATGAGAATTGGTGGCAAGACAGTAGATTATTACAACACCATGACGGCATCGATTGGGTTTCAATTAGGAGCGCAGGCCAAGAGTATTGTAATGTTATTTATGGAAAAGGCGGCATTAAAGGAGTTTCAAAACAGCGATGGTTGGAAGGCGGGAGTCGATGGTTCGGTTGCCCTGATCAATCTTGGAATGGGAGATTCGCTAGACACCACCAATGTGAAAGATCCGATAGTTGCCTTTGTTTTCGGTCAGAAAGGCTTAATGTATAATCTTACCCTTGAAGGCTCAAAGTATAATAAAATAAAGAAATAATCATTTTTATCCTTCCGAAAACATATGTCTCACCTAACTCTCGATTTTAATAATCTTAATAATTTTATTCCCGAAAAGAGTGTTGTTTCGCCCAGCATTCAGTCTTGTCACGAAATGTTGGAAAGGGGCGATGGCCCGGGATCGGATTTTCTTGGATGGATACACCCTGCTGAAAACCTGGACGAGATTGAAAAGGTTGCTAAGTCTCTTCGCGACCAATGTGAAGTATTTATTGTCATTGGCATCGGTGGTTCCTATATAGGAGCCCAAGCAGGGCTCACGTTTTTAAAATCTTCTTTTCCAAATCAATTGGGTAAGAAAGGTGGTCCAAATATCTATTTTGCCGGTCAGAATATCAGTTCTGATTATCATTCGGACTTGCTGGATATGATTTTAGGTCGCGATGTTTGCGTGAATGTCATTTCCAAATCGGGAAGAACTACCGAACCCGCTATTGCTTTTCGCTTCTTCAAAGAATTGATTGAGAAAAAATACGGTATTGATGGAGCCAAAAATAGGATTGTGGTCACCACAGATGCCAGTAAAGGGGCACTTAACCAACTGGCGGTAGAGCAAGGTTATCGCAAATTTGTAATACCGGATGATATTGGCGGTCGATTCTCCGTTTTATCTCCAGTAGGACTTTTACCGATGGCGGTTGCAGGGGTTGATATTAGGAAAGTGATTGCTGGAGCCTTAAAAGGAAAAGAACTTTACTCTCGTCCTTCTGTAGAAGAAAATGATGCCTACCGTTATGCTGGGTTTCGCCACTTGCTCTATCAAAAAGACATAACTACTGAAATTCTAGCAACGTTCCAACCTGCTTTTTATCATTTTTCTGAATGGTGGAAGCAATTGGCAGGAGAAAGTGAAGGCAAGGATGGAAAGGGAATATTCCCTGCAACGGTAGAATTTACGACCGATTTGCACTCAATGGGGCAATGGATTCAGGAGGGACAGCGTACTATTTTTGAGACGTTCCTTCTTCTTGAAAAATCCAACAGGCAACTGAAAATACCTACTTCCAAAAATGATGCAGACGGTTTAAACTACCTCGCTGGAAAAACCTTGGATCATGTAAATAACAAGGCCTACGAGGGAGCTGCTCTGGCGCATAAAGAAGGTGGAGTACCAAATCTTTCTATAACTATCAAAGATCGCTCGCCTGAAGCATTAGGCCAGTTGTTTTATTTTTTTGAAAAAGCGGTTGCGATGACGGGTTATTTAAATGGGGTTAATCCGTTTAATCAGCCAGGTGTTGAATTCTATAAAAATAATATGTTCAAGCTTTTGAATAAACCAGGATATTAGAAAGGATATACATATGACAACCGTTAGTCAAAAGCTGGACGAAGTGCTACATGCTTTGGCTTATGAAAAGGTAGAGGGCAGTGCTCCACAAGCAGAGTCAGATCCTTTGTTGGCAAGATTAAAAACTCTGGGCAGTGAATTATGGGTTGATACGGGGGAGTTGGAAAAGGCTCAGGATATCTGGAAGCAGGAAATGACGGCTTTGACGACCAATAACACCTTAGCCAATCAGGTCGTGCAAAGTGGTGTCATGGATGAGGTCATCGAAGATACAATCCGTAAAATTGGTGAGGAAGGGCTCGAGCTTTCTGAAGAGGAGCTTATTCTTGAAGTAGGTTTTGTTATTAATTGCAAAATTGCTTTGCGGCTGGTGCAGGCTTTTAAGGTTAAGGTAAGTGTCGAATTGCATCCAGCTATTTCCAGAAATATTGAACGTAGCCTGCATTATGGTAGAAGATATTTCAAAGTTTGCCCGGAATTCTTTATCATTAAAGTTCCGCTTACTCCAGAAGGTTATCTTGCTGTCAGGAAATTAACTCAGGAAAAAATTCCAGTAAATTTCACATTGGGTTTTTCTGCAAGGCAAAACTATCTGGCGGCCAGATTGTCTAATCCAGATTTTGTCAACGTGTTCCTGGGGCGCTTGAATCAGGTAGTTATTGACCACAAGGCCGGTTCTGGCGATCAAGTGGGAGAAAAGGTAACTCTTGCAACACAAAATGCTCTGATAGATGCAAGGGCGAAATATAAGGATGTACACTCTCGATTGATTGGTGCCAGTGTTCGAAACGGCGAGCAAGTTGCATTTCTGGCGGGACTGGATGTATTGACCATTCCACCAAAGGCGATAAAGGAATTTCAGGAATCTGGGAAATCTGCTGATCAAGTAGTATCGCATTTGGCAGAAGATATTGTGCCAGGTATAGATTCCAGCCATGTTTTGGCCAAGCGGTTTCCAAGCCTATGGGAAATGCCTGACGCGTTCATATCTTTTGTAGATGCTTTAATGGCTGAAAAAGGATTGGATGGAATGTCAGCGAATGAATTGGTCGAGTTTTGTTGCAAGCATGATATGAATCTTTTTCATCCTTTCAGTGATGCAGAATTTAAAGACATATATGATCATGGGAAAATTCCTTGTCTGGATAACTGGTCGGAGTCGATTGCGCTAGATGATTTGATGACACAATCAGCATTGCAATCGTTTACCAAGGATCAAAATGCATTGGATGGTCGTATTCGATCATTTCTAAAATAGCGATTGAGAGATGATCCTCGCCGGGGATATTGGAGGTACTAAATCTTATTTGGCATTGTTTGATGAAAGCAAAAATCGGCTGGGAAAAATTCGCGAAACGCGATTTGAAAACCGCAAATTCCCCGATTTTGATTCGATCATTGAAGAATTCTTAAAAGATGGAAATGAGAAACCTAGGGTAGCCTGTATGGGTGTAGCGGGTCCTATAGTAGATGGAAATTGTAGCCTGACAAACCTTGACTGGAGAGTTGAAACTGGGCGACTGAAAAAACAAATCGACAAGGTATATTTGATAAATGATCTTGTCGCGTTGGCTTGTGCGGTGCCTTGCCTGGAAGACAAAGATGTTGCAGTGCTACAACCTGGATTGCAATTAAAAGAAGGGCGTATATCGGTAGTGGCTGCTGGAACGGGATTGGGCCATGCATTTCTGATACCAACGGGTAGCGGGAAATACTATGCTGTGGATTCGGAGGGAGGACATGCGGATTTTGCTCCCAGAAACAAACTTGAGACGGAGTTGTTGTTTTTTCTGCAGAAAAAATTTGCAAGAGTCAGTGTGGAACGAGTTGTATCGGGTCCTGGTGTGGTTCATATATTTGAGTTTATTAAGGAATATTTTTATTCAGGAACTTCAGAGGATTGGCAGGAAGGCCTGCGAAACGAGGAACTGGCTGCAGAGATTATTAGTTGTGCAGTGAAAAAACAATCAGAACTATGCGAAAAGACATTGAGCTTATTTGTCGAATTGTATGGAGCTCTTGCAGGAAATTTGGCGCTACAGTTTCTGTCAAAGGGTGGCATTTATTTAGGTGGAGGAATTGTTCCACGAATATTGCCTTTGTTGAAGCAGGGGTTATTTATGCAATCCTTTTTAGAAAAGGGCAGGTTCAAAAATTTTCTGACTGAATTCCCTGTGAAAGTAATTTTGAATGATAGGTCTGCGCTTCTTGGTGCAGCTCAATATGCATTCAAACATCAATAAATGATTAATTTGATCTCTTTAGTCTGGAGAATCTTTAACTTAGAAGATAACTATGGGAAACACGATTAAAAAAATTGTATTGGCTTATTCAGGAGGGTTGGACACCTCTGTCATTATTAAATGGCTGAAGGAAAAATATGGCTGCGAGATCATTGCATTTGCCGCAGATGTTGGTCAGGGCCAGGAGTTGGACCCGGTTCGGGAAAAAGCTTTAGCAACAGGTGCAAGTAAAGTTTATATCGAAGATTTGCGTGAAGAATTTGTTGCCGATTTTGTTTTTCCCATGTTGCGTGCCAATGCATTTTATGAGCATGATTACCTTTTGGGTACCTCCATTGCAAGACCCTTGATAGCAAAAGAACAGATTCGTATTGCAAACCTGGAAGGAGCAGACGGTGTTTCGCATGGTTCCACCGGGAAAGGCAATGACCAGGTCCGTTTCGAATTGGCGTATCACACTTTGAATCCTGAAATTATTATTATCGCTCCTTGGAGAGAATGGGATTTGAATTCTCGATCTGCTCTGATTGATTATGCGGTAGCTCACGGCATACCTGTTCCTGTCACCAAGGCCAAGCCTTATAGTATGGATCGCAATATGTTTCATATCAGCTACGAAGGAGGAGTCTTAGAAGACCCTTGGACTGGCCCTGATGAGGATATGTTTATGTTGTCGGTTTCTCCAGAAAAAGCTCCCGATAAAGCGACGGTCATAGAAATTCAATATGAAGCGGGGAATCCGGTTGCGATCAATGGCGAGAAAATGAGTCCTGCTACACTGTTAGAACGACTCAACCAATATGGTGGTGAAAATGGAGTAGGCCGCATTGATATTGTCGAAAACAGATTCGTGGGTATGAAATCACGCGGTATATATGAAACCCCTGGAGGCACTATTTTACATCAGGCTCATCGTGCCATTGAGTCAATTACTTTGGATCGTGAAGTGACGTTTTTACGCGATTCTTTGATTCCATCTTATGCGCGTATGATTTATAACGGATTCTGGTATTCTCCTGAAAGGGAGCTTATTCAGCAAATGATTGACCAAATGCAGGTACATGTAACCGGTGAAGTGCGCTTAAAGCTGTATAAGGGGAATTGTATTGTGCTTGGTCGGAAGGCTGAAAAATCTTTGTATAACCAGAATATAGCCAGCTTTGAAGAAAGCCATGGCTACAGCCAAAACGACGCTGACGGGTTTATCAAGCTGAACGCGTTACGTCTCAAACTCTACGCAGAAACTTTTGGACGTTGAGTCCAAATCTTCCTAGTGTGTCTGGGCGGATTCATACAATAAGTGCAATTCCTATGGTAAGAAAAAGAGGTAGGATTGATTTGCCAAAAAATCTTACGCTCAACCAAAGGAATCGCACCAATGAGACATTATCAACAGTTAAATCAAGATGAAAGATTTTATATTTGGAATGCATTACGTTCAGGGCAGACTCAACAAGAGGTGGCCGAGGTGCTTGGGCGTCATCCATCGACGATTGGTCGTGAAATTAAACGTAACAAATATCCGCAGGCAAAAATCTATACCCTCCACTGGGCACTCGAAATACTCAAGTGGCGTAAACGTCGTGTTGCTACTACCAAGTATCGCAAGCTCAATGAATCAGTTGAAACCATGATCCTCAAATTAATTCGACAATATCTCAGTCCGGATCAAGTGAGTGGTTATCTCAAACAGCATCACCAGATAGCCATTAGTCATGAGACGATCTATCGTTTCATCTATGCGGACAAGGCGCGTCACCAGTCACTAAAACCCTATCTTCGTCAAGGTGCAAAGCTTCGCCGAAAGCGCTACGGATCGGGTGTCAGAGCCTCTAAAATTCCAAATCGAGTCTGCATCACTGAGCGGCCCATTGTCGTAGAAGAAAAGCAACGAATCGGAGACTGGGAGTGTGACACGATGGTGGGTAAAGACAAAAAAAGTGTCCTCGTCACTGTGGTGGATCGTTTCACATTAACCACCTGTTGTTCACGGGTTTACAACCGATCTGCTCAGGTTGTTTCCCGAGCCATCATTCGCATGCTGAAACCGCACATGGATAAAGTTCATACACTGACCTTTGATAATGGATCGGAGTTTGTAAAACACGAAAAAATAGCTAAGGCATTACAAGCTAAAACTTATTTTACTCACCCTTATTCATCATGGGAGCGCGGTATCAACGAGAACACGAACGGTTTGATTAGACAATTTCTACCGAAAGGAACTGATTTTAAATCAGTCTCCTGGAAGACCCTAAAATAGATCGTCGATAATTTAAATAATCGACCCAGGAAAACCCGTCAGTATCTGACACCTAACCAAATGTTTAACAATGAATTCGTACCTCTCTTATAATTGGAATTGCACTTATGGGTTGAATTCGCGCTGTCGAGTAATTCCATATATTATTCTCCTTATTGCTTTATGGGGGAGGGTGGAGATAGAATTATAAGATGAGTTCCATTCTTGTAGTCGATGATGAAAAGAGCCTGAGAGATTTCCTCGTAATTATGTTGGAGGAAGAGGGATATAAAGTTTTTACGGCGCACAACGAAGATAGTGCCGTGAAGTTGATTAAAGAAAATGTTTTTGATTTGATTCTTACGGATATTCGAATGGGGAAATCTAATGGAATCGACGTCCTTGAAAACGCTCAAAAATTCCTACCTGATACACCCGTAGTTATGATGACTGCATTTGCCAGTGCTGAAACAGCTGTTGATGCCATGAAAAAGGGTGCCTACGATTATATTTCGAAACCATTTAAAATTGAAGATGTTCAGCTGATCGTCAAAAATGCAATCGAAAAGAAAAAACTTTCTGAAGAGAATCGTCTACTGAAAACGGCTTTGAATGATCGTTTTCAACTCCCCAATATTATTGGCAAGTCAGCAGCATTTCAGAGGATATTCGATTTAATTGAAAAAGTTTCGCGTAGCAACGCAACTGTTTTGATTCAAGGAGAAAGCGGGACCGGCAAAGAGATGGTGGCAAAGGCCATTCACTTTAATAGCAATAGAAAAAACTATCCGTTTGTCTCTGTCAACTGCGGAGCCTTACCTGAAAACCTTCTTGAGAGTGAATTGTTTGGGCATGAAAAAGGGGCATTTACCAGTGCTGACACATTAAAATTGGGTCTGATGGAATCTGCGAATAAAGGTTCATTTTTCCTCGATGAAATTGGAGAAGCTCCTCTTTCGATTCAGGTTAAGTTACTTCGGGTATTGCAGGAGAACGAAATAATGAGATTGGGGGGGACCGTAGCTACTCCTGTGGATTTTCGTATCATTGCTGCATCGAACCGCAATCTTTCAAACTTGGTCAGCGATAAGGTTTTTAGAGAAGATTTGTATTACAGGTTAAATGTTATTCCAATTCACCTACCGCCTTTAAGGGATCGTAAGGAAGATATTCCTGATTTAGTAGATTTTTTTATAAGTAAATATAATTCGAAGCATAAAAAAGATTTTATTAAATCGGTGGAACCAGAAACTATGCGATTTTTTGAAAATTATACATGGCCTGGAAACGTTCGTGAACTAGAGAATGTGATAGAAAGAGCCGTGGTTCTGGAAACAGGCGAGTCGATTCAAAATTCTAGCTTACCAGAAGAAATTTTTGGCGCGATACCCCAAATACAAGTTCCTAGTATGGATAAAGAAAAAGTTGATCTAGAAAGAACGCTGGATCAAATTGAAAAGAAAATGCTGTCCAATGCACTGGTACAGGCCGATGGTATAATAAACAAGGCGGCAAAACAGTTGAACCTCAGTTTTCGATCCATGCGATACCGAATACAAAAATATCAGTTAAAAGGCAAATCAAAAGATAACGAATGATACATCTCCTTTCAAAAAAAATTATTCAACCTCTATCTTTCAACTCCGTAAGACGTATATCTCTTACGGTGTTGTTTTTTTTGATATGGCCATTGAACTCGTTGGCTCAATCTGGAAAGGCTTTTCTGCCAGAAGAAAAGAGCTATGAAAATTCGGAGATTTCCAGTGATCCATTTTTACAGGCCGAGCATTTGTTCCATTCCGGTGAGTTGATCGCTGCCAAACCGTATTACCATGAATATCTGGATAAATACATAAGAGGACAGAGACGACATAATGCTCTTTTCCGTCTAGGACTGATCGACCAGAAAGAAAAATCTTTTTCCACTGCAATACGATTTTACAAACTACTTTTGGGTTCGAATCCGAACACCTTGCTCACACATGATGTGAAATTTAATATGGCGGTTTGTAATTATGAGCTTGGGAATTTAGATACGGCCGAAGAATTGTTTAATGCTGTACTTCGACAATCACCTGATAAAAAGAAAAAGTGGCAAGCTTTGTACTTTCTCTCCCAACTGGATGGTCGGAGATTGAGCTTTGAAGAAGCAATTGGAAAACTAAAAAAAATATATGCGCAGGTTGATGATAAGGAATTGAGTCAACAGGCTTTATTGCTTGCTGAAGAAATGATCGATGAAAAATTTAGTGAAATGATTCTTTCATCGCTAATTCAAAAGTATCGTAGTGGGTTTCCTGTAGACCTTCTTCTCTTGAAAAAACTATCACTCTTTAGAGAGCAAGGTGATGTGGGTCGTTATGAATCGGTATTGGTAGAGTTTCTATCAATTTTTCCTGAACATGCCAAATCTGAAGAATTAAAAAGTGATCTTGAAGAAATTCGAAAGGGTAATGCTGCACAGGTTGTAGTTGGTGTAGTTTTACCTTTGACAGGCAAGCTTGCGGCTACCGGGCAAAAGGTTTTGCAAGGAATCCAACTTGCTTACAGTCGTCTTCCTGAAGAATCCAGACGGATGATATCTTTAAATGTCAAAGATTCGTCTGATGCCATTGGTCTTGAAAAAACTTTAAGCGATTTAGCTAGAAACCCAAAGGTAGTAGGCGTACTTGGCCCGTTATTGAGTGATGAGATCAAACGCGCAGGTGTTGTGGCTGACTCTTTTCGCATTCCGGTATTTTCTCCGACGGCTTCGTCAGCGGGACTGGTGGAGTCGAGTTCCTATATTTTTAGAAACGCGTTAACACGTAAAATACAGGCTCGGTTTTTAGCGGAGTATTCCATTAACACCCTTAACTTAAGAAGGTTTGTAATTCTTCACCCTTTAGAACCTTTTGGGGAAGAATTAAAGGATGAATTTTTAAAGGCTGTGGAAGCCTTTGGTGGTGAAATTGTTGGGATAGCGAGTTATGACCGGTCGCAAAATGATTTTAAAAAGCAAATACTGGAATTGGGTGGTATTGCCGATGATGATCTGATTCGAGTGACACGGAAACAATTAATAAATAATGAAGCGCAAGAAGATTTCAGTGATCCAGCAGTATTGTCACGACCCAAAGTTGATATGGAGCATTGGTCAGAAGATGAAATTGAAAACCTTAAAGTTTCACTTGAGCTGGGCTATGATGCAATGTTTATTCCCGGTGTATATGACAAGGTAGGGTTAATTATTCCGCAATTGGCTTTTTACAATATTGAAAAAATTGCCCTGTTGGGTGCGAAGGGTTGGAATTCCCCTGAATTAATTAAAATGGGGGGTAAGTTTTTAAAGTCGGTTTACTTTGTCGATGGTTTTTATTCGGATTCGCATCAGGTGAGAGTCAGAAAGTTTGTGGAGTTATTTCAGAAAAACTATGGTGAAATTCCATCGCATTTTTCCGCACAAGCCTATGATGCTGCTGGAATATTTTTCAACAGTGTAACATCAGGAGCCGATAACCGTTTAAAGCTGAGAGAAAGCCTGATGAAAGTGAAAAACTACCCAGGAGTGACAGGGAAAACCAGTATGCTCGAATCGGGTGATTCGGAAAAAAATATTTTTGCTTTGACTGTGAAAAGAAAAAAAATTGTTGAAGAAAATTAAAAGCTAGAACATCTCTTCCTCATGCTGTGGGGCGAAGGGTTGTTCTTTTTCAGGTAGGAAGTCCTGTGAGAATAGTTCAAATTTTGAATCGGTATCGCCAAACTTGGCGGGTTCTCCCGACTCAGATTGAATCTTTAGAAACTGAATATCGTTGGGAACGGGAAAGTTTATTTTTGGTCGTTTTGCCAAGGCCTCTTGCATAAACTGTAACCAGATTGGAATTGCGGCCCTGGAGCCTGTTTCATTTCTTCCCAGCGGTTCATCTTTGTCCTTGCCAACCCAGACTCCAGTTACAAGCTCAGGTGTATAACCCATGAACCAGGCATCCACATAGTTATTTGTTGTTCCTGTTTTTCCGGCAACGGGTCGTTTTAAGGCCCTGACTTTAGTGGCTGTTCCATTTGTGATAACACTTTGCATGAGACTGGTGATAATGTGAGCTGTTCCAGGTGTAATGGGTTGGGTGATTTTTGGGACTGAAGTGAACAGTACTTCTCCGCTTCTGCTTTTGATATGTCGAATAGCCGCAGGTTTGATCAGGGTTCCCATATTTGCAAAAGCTGAATAGGCAGAGGTGAGTTCATATAGAGTCATACCTGATGACCCTAATGCAATTGATAAATTTTCTTCGAGTTTTGAAGAGATTCCTAAACTTCTTGCCAAGCGAATACTACTTTTGATACCGATTTTTTGCATTAGCTTCACAGTCACTACATTTCTGGAATGCGCTAAAGCTTCCCTTAAAGATGTAGGACCATAAAACTTTTCTTCAAAATTGACGGGTTTCCATTTATCAAAAGCATCCTTTTTCTCCTTAAAAATGATAGGAGAGTCAATAATTATACTTGAAGGGGTAAAACCTTCATTAACTGCGGCGGCATAAATAATGGGCTTGAAAGCAGAACCGGGTTGGCGGATGGCTTGCACCGCTCGATTGAACTGACTTTTATAAAAATCATAACCCCCGATCATTGCCTTGACATGCCCTGTTAAAGGATCAAGGCTGATGAGAGCTGCTTCAACTTCAGGTTCCTGCTCAAGGGCTAGAGACCAACCCGACCCGTCTTGTTTTCTATCGAGTATTTTTACTCGGATCATATCTCCGGCGGCGATGGCTTCGTTTGGACGACTTATTTTTGCCCATCTTCCATCGACATTAGGGTTAGGCTTTCGCGCCCAATTCATATTTTTTATATCAAGATAACCATCTTCCGCTCCCAGAATAACCCATGCCTGTGTTTCACCTACCGACATAACCGTGCCATTGATGGTGCTACCGATCTCAATGCCTTTACCGTCTGAAAAATTATTTTGCTTGAGCATGGCATTTTGTACTGCTATTTCGCCTCTAGAAAGATCAACAGTACCGAGGGAGCCTCTGTATCCATATCGTTTGTCTGCATTTCGTAAATTCTCTTTTATTGCACGTTGAGCCGACTTCTGCATCTCTATATTCAAAGTGGTATATACCTTTAATCCGGCGCGATACAGCTTAGTGCTGCCAAATTGTTCTTCAAGAATACGGCGTACATGTTCTACAAAATAGGGTGCGTTATTGAGCATTTCTTGAACTTCGCCTAAATGAAAATCTTCCTGCATGGATGCTTTCGCTTGTTCTTGATCAATAAAAGAAACATCAGCCATTCGCCGTATTACATGATTTCTTCTTTTCCGCGCTCGCTTGGGGTTTCTGTAAGGGGAGTAATTGTTGGGGGCTTTTGGGAGACTGGCAATCATGGCGCATTCAGCAATGGTAAGTTCTTTAACACTTTTTCCAAAATAGGTTCGCGCTGCGGCCTCGACACCATATGTCCCATGACCGTAGTAAATTTGATTGAGATACAGTTCAAGAATTTCATCTTTAGAAAAAACTAGCTCCAAACGAACCGCCAAAATAGCTTCTTTAATTTTTCTTGGGAGAGTTTTTTCTCTCGACAAAAACATTGTCTTAGTTAATTGCTGGGTTATAGTGCTTCCACCTTCGACTACATATCCTGCCTTAAGATTGGTTATGAATGCGCGGAAAATGGCTTTAGGGTCAATTCCGAAATGGTAGTAGAAATTTGAATCTTCAACCGCCAGAGTGGCTTGTTTTAAGGCAAGTGGAATATTCTCCAAAGAAACAACTATCCTTTTCTCAATATAAAACTCTGCAATTTTTTCATCATTATCTGAATAAATTTGGGTGATTGTGCTGGGTTGATGATTTTTCAGTTTTCGAACATCTGGAAGGTCCTTAGAATAATGGAAATAGATAAAGCCTGCTCCAATAAACCCTGTTATTAGACAAATAAGGAAGATAGATAAAAAAGAAACCATTAAGATTTTTTTAAATTTCGACTTTTTATTAGGCTTCTTTTTTCGAGTTTTTCCTGGGTTTTTCTTTTTTGGTGAGTCTTGCATTTGCAGGGGTTTTACCTTTAGGCAGGAGCTGAATAAATGTTTTTTACGAGTTCTTAGGGGGTAGACGGCCTTCTTCAAGGTCGATAAGATCTGCCCAAGTGTCTACATCTGTTCTTGAGGGATCAATTTTATTCCGTAGTTCATTAAAATAATCCAAACGATCTTCTGAATCAGGTCGTCTCTCAAGAATTTGGTTGTTAATAAAATCCAAATCACTCTGTGACTTTGATTTTGTTTGTTCTTTTGCCCAATCGTTGATTTCGTCATCCTTTTTATCGCGAGTCATATTGGCAAATACTTCGGTATCTACTCGTAGGAAATTAAGAATTATTTTATCCAGAGGGCAGGGAAAAATATAACTAGCAAGTTTATTTTCTTTGTACGCACGGCCTTTATCTATCATACGGGGTAGATGAACCAAGCCAGCCATCTCTTGTTTTGGGCTTCGCGGAAAAGCTCTGGATAAATCCATAAATTTTAGTCAAGCCGCATTCGGCTTACTCCTCGAAAGTTTTTGGATTTTTTAATGGCTTTGACCCCTGCATCCCCAATCCTGTTTCGAAAAAGATCGAGGGTGCGCAAATTGGTCATTGTTTCAGATTCTGCAAGGTAATTTGCCCCTGCTTCACCAATTCGATTGAATTTCAGAATCAAATGCTCCAAGTCTTTTAATTTAGTCGATTCCGCAAGGAATTTAGCTCCCTCTTCAGTGATTTTGTTGGACTTTAAATTCAGGGTTTTTACGTTTTCAATGTAAGGAGAGTTACACAGAGCGCTTACCCCTATATCGCTGATATTATTTTCGCCTAGGTCCAGGGAAATTACTTCAGATAAAACTTCCAGGTTGGATAATTGCAAGACACTATCATCTCCTAGCTTCCGGTTTTCCAAGCAAAGGCTGGAACCGGCAACCCCTTTCTCAAGTTTATCAGAAACCAGTTTTACTATATCGATGGATAGATCTTCTGCCATAAATTAGTGTCAAGTTCATTGTTTATAAGGCGTTTTCCAATAACAATAATAGACTGAATGGGTTTCAGGGTCAAACTTTACCTTCACCGCCTATTCGTAGGATATCAGTTTAACTCCTGTCAATTAATTGTTTATTTTGTTAGACTTGTTGCATAAATTAAAACTGAGGAGACAGTATTATGATGGGTATTGGTTTTCCAGAGTTGATGATTATCCTTGTCATTATTATGATCATTTTTGGTGCCGGAAAGCTTCCGGAAATAGGATCTGCATTCGGGCGTAGCATTAAAAACTTTAAAAGCTCTATGAAAGAGGCTGAAGCAGAAGAACTGCCAACTGAAAGTGGTTCAGATACGCAGGAAGCAACTAGTGAAAAAACTGCAGAGGCCCCGAAGAGCGAGGCTGCAAAGAAAGAAGAAGAGTTGATTGACGAGGCTGCTAGCGAAATCAAAGAGAAGAGGATTGGTACAATCCGAACCGCTCACGATGGACTTGTTCAGCAAAGCGACGTATTTACTGCATCGTTGGGTCGTACTCCCGGCGGGCGTGGACGTGAACGTGGGGTTTCGCGAGACGTATTCTAAGGTTTAAAGTTTAGCTTCACTCCAGTGAATCAGATTTTATATTTTTTGTTTTAAAGGCCATAAACCAACCCAAGGTTAATCCGAGGGCAACCCAGGTGAACTGTTTCACTCGTCCAATGAGTGATGTGGCAAGCCCCAAGCTACCTGGGTAACCTAATGCAGAAAAGATAAGGACCATTCCGCCTTCCAGAGCCCCTATGCTAAGGGGGATGAAAAAGCTTCCTACCCGCACTAATTGTGCCATAGCCTCGATGATCCAGATATCTGTGAAGGTCGCTGAAAAACCGAGGAAGTAAAAAATCAAATATACTTCTACCAGTCCTAAAACCCAACCCAACAGTGCAAGAAATATGGATATGAAAATTCTCTTCGGATAGTTTCGATAATAAACTGAAAACAACTTATCTAGATGAACGAGTTTAGTTAAAAAAACTTCCAGCCTATCGCTTTTTGTTTTAGAGGCGAACCAGGAGCAGACCTTCCCCAATGTGCCTGTGACCTGGAAAATAAAAAATAAGAAAATTAAGAATGAAAACCCCGTCATCCCTAAAAGGCTGACAATTTTAAAATCTTCAGGAATCTTTGCAGAATCAAATATCAGATAGATACCTGGAATGCAGAAAATAATCAGTGCTGTCAGGAAGGTGGTTTTAGCAATAATAAGAGAGGCAAGACTTTGTTTTATGCTGATTTTGCAATGTTCTTTTAAGAGATGAGCTTTAACAGGTTCACCTCCCAAGGTGCCCAAAGGGGTGATGATGTTATAAGCTTCTCCAACTTGGCGGATCACCCATAACTGTTGGTTCGAAAAATGGCTAGTTATATCAGGGGGGAAATTATTTTTCCATGACAAGGTGTCCAACCAGGTGATCAGGCTATAAACAAGAAGAATAGCAAAAAACCCGAACCCCAAATCCAATAAAAGTTCGATAGCTTTTTCTGTGTCGACAGAGTTGATGGCCCAAATCAAGAGACCGCAACCCAGAAGAAATAAAGTCAGGTTAATGAGTATCTTCATTTCAGGTTATGGGTGAAACGGGTTTGGATTAGTGGGTGGGAACTGCGATATTTAGAGGGTGGTGCTTTAGAGGCAAAATATTAACGATCGCATTCGCCACCGATCATGTTGATCATGTCAAAGGTGGGGATGATATCTGCCAGCATTCCGCCTTCGCACATTTCTGGCATAGCTTGCGTTAATGTAAAAGACGGGGGACGTACACGGCATTTATAGGGCTTGCCGGAACCATCACTCACCAGATAAAATCCAAGTTCGCCATTGGCCGCTTCGGTCGGAAAATACACCTCGCCAACAGGTGGTTTTAATCCGTCAATGACCATTTTAAAATGTGCAATCATTTCTTCCATGCGTTTGTATACATCCGGTTTGGCTGGAGCTCTTAAATAGGGATGGTTAACATTGATAGGCCCATCAGGCATATCGCGCATAGCTTGTTTGATAATTTTTAGACTTTGTTTGATTTCTTCCATGCGAACAAGGTAACGGTCAAAGTTGTCACCGGTTTTTCCTAGTGGAATATCAAAGTCAAGTTTATCGTAACAGAGATAAGGATGGTTTTTGCGTACATCATAATCGACACCGCAGGCTCTTAAACAGGGGCCTGTAAATCCCCAGGAGATAGCACTCTCGACAGGAATAGCACCGGTGTTTTCCATGCGATCAATAAAGATACGATTTTTGGTAAGCAGGCTATCGACATCTTCAAAGAGGTCATCTAACTTAGGATATGCCGCTTTTAGGTCTTCGTCGAATCCGGGGGGCAGGTCGCACATCAAACCGCCAATGCGGATGTAGTTAGAAGTGAGGCGAGCGCCACATACTTTTTCGAGTAGATCCCAGACAATTTCTCGCGCTTCAACAAAATAGATGAACGCAGTCAGTGCACCCAGTTCCAATGCTGCGGCTGCAATATTGGTGTAATGATCTGAGATTCTTGCAAGCTCATTGGTGACTACACGGATGTATTTGCAGCGTTCGGTAATCTCAATATCGCATAATTTTTCCACTGCCAAGGCAAACCCGATATTGTTCATGATGGCAGAACAATAATTCAATCGGTCGGTGTAAGGGAAAACATTGGAGTAGGTAACGCTCTCGCACATTTTTTCAAAACCACGATGTAGGTATCCAATTTCGACATCGAGAGTGACTACGGTTTCTCCATCCAGAGTTAGCAAAAATTTAACAGTGCCATGGGTCGCGGGATGTGATGGCCCCATATTTAGGACCATATGATCGGTATGTAGATTCTCTTTTAAGTCAGTCATAGTCTAAAGTGAGTTAATGTGCGTTAGCTGGATTTTGTTACTTTTACTTTTATTAAACCTTCTTCACCATTCCGTAAATCGTTTACAGCTACTTCGGGCCAGTTTTTTGGAATATAAACCATTCCCGGACTTGTTACCCGAGAGGTTTTAATTCTCACTTGCACTTTATTGCATGAAGATTCTACGACAACCTCATCACCCGAAGAAACTCCCATGGCTTTTGCATCATCGGGATGAATTTCCGCGACACATTCGGGCCCTATATCAACCAATGCCTTTGCATACTGGCTGTAACTTCCAATATGGAACATATGATTGTTGGTTTGCAGTGTAAATGGATAGCCGTCTTTAGTTGTCTGAGGCTCGCTGGCTGCAGAAGCAGTTTTGAATGCAGGTTTTTTGCCTGATGCAGCTGGAACCCATTGTTTGGATTCCTTACCAGGAAAAGCGCCCTTATAAATAGGTACGGCTTGCGCAATTTCCTGCTGTAGCTCAGTAATGGATGAACTGGCGAAAGGTTTTCCAAAAGTTTCTGCCAGTTCAATTAAAATATCAAAGTCAGGTTTTGAAGTTCCTTGCGGTAAAACAGCTGAGGCAACCGCTTGGATATGTCGAGACATATTTGTGTATGTTCCGTCTTTTTCAGCATAAGTGGATGAGGGTAAAATCAAATCAGCCATTCTTGCTGTCTCCGTCATAAATACATCTGTGACAATTAAAAATGGAACGGTTTTAAGCGCATCTTTAACTTGCTGTGGCTTGTAAAAAGATTGCACGGGATCTTCCCCAGCTATGTAAAGAAACTTGATGGTTCCATCTTTACAAGTTTCGAATAAATCACGACTTTCTTTTCCCGGTTGATAGCCTGGTAAAAATTCGGGAGTAAGCCCCATATCATTAACACCTTGTGAATTACAATGTTCTCTCGGTGGGTAGATGCTGACACTGCCTGTACTACCAAAGTTTACCAGGGTGCAAAGGTTGAGAAGGGCATTTAGAATTTCTTCTCCCTCGCCGGTATCGAGAACATCATTGCCTACCAGAACAAACCTGTCTGCATCGCGCGCAAAACTTTCTGCGGCCCGGGTCAGGACATCATCTGGAAGTCCGGTAAGTTTCTCGGTATTTTCTGCAGTATAGCTGGAAAGGGATTGCACCAGATCATCGTAATTGTCGATAGAGGACTTTGCTTTGTTAACATCAATCAATCCGTTATCAATAATAATTTTAGCAAGCCTTGAAGCTACGACCACATCCGACCCATGTTTGTAGGTCAAACGCACATCTACTTTTGCTTCACTTTCAAAAACCACGCGTCTTGGATTAGCAATCAGTATATCTGTATTATTAAAGATAGTGCCAAATCGAACAGAGTTCCCCCCAACCGGGTACTCTGAAGGAAGGTCAGAGTTAAAGACCAGCACAACATCTGCTTCCTGTAATTTAGTTATGGGTTGTGATGTGATGCCATTGTCAAAGCAGTTCAGCATAAACCGATTTAGGTAAGGGGCTCTGATGTTGGCAAGGTTATTAACTTGATTTGACCCTAAAACATCACGAAATAATTTTTGCAATAAAAAGTTTTCTTCATTGGTCAGTTTTTCTGAGCCAATAGCGGCGAGACTGTCCGGGCCACTGCGATTTAGTGTAGTTTTCATGCGATCCGCTATGGTACGCAGTGCTTCATCCCAGGAGACTTCTTGGAAATCGCCGCCAACATTTATTAAAGGATTTTCTATGCGCTGATCGTTGTGGATAATACCGTGACCAAATCGGCCTTTTGCACACAGATTTCCTTCGTTAATTCCTATATTATAGTTTTCATCACCCTCAATGCGGACGACTTCACCTTTTTTAGTTTCAAGCTTAACGGTGCAACCCCACGAACAATAATTACAGGTTGAATGCGTTTCTGTGAACATCGCCGCCAAGCCTCGGGCTTCTGATGTCATATCCATTAATGCACCCGTGGGGCATACGGTTATACATTGTCCGCAAAACTCACAATCCAACGGTTCATCATTGGCCGTTCCTATACCAACACTCATACCGCGTTTATGAAAATCGAGAGCCTGAACTCCTTGAATCTCATCGCAAGCACGCACACAAAGTCCACACATGATGCAACGGTTTAAATAAAATTCGATGATAGGGTTGGTTTTTATACTGGGTTCATTTCGTCTTTGAGTTTCGAACCGACCATCGTAAAGTTTGAGTAGGTCTGTATTGTCTTGCAGAGGGCAAACACCTGATTTGTCGCAGATAGGGCAATCCAAAGGATGCTCTACGAGAAGCATTTCCAGACACGCTTTGTTGTAGCGATTGGTTTCTTCGGTCGCGGTGTTGATTTCCATTCCTTCAGCAGCGGGATGGGTGCAGGAATAAACCAGTTCTTTTTTTCCATCGACAACAGTTTCGACCATGCATGTGCGGCAGGCGGCAAAAGGCTTGAGCTTGCGGTTGTAGCAAAGATTTGAAACTTCGACATCATTTTGTTTGCAGACTTCTAGAACAACTGTTCCTTCTTCAACGGTGGTTTCTTTACCGTTGATTTTTACGTTGAGAGCTTTCTTTGCAACGGTGCTCATCCTACCTCCTCTGTCACAGGCATTTCTTCGTCTTCCATTTTATATTTAGAAAGTATATCGAGGGCTTTTTCGGGATCGATGGTGCCGTGAGTGTCCTCGCCGATAATAGCCATGGGTGCAGCACCACAGTTGCCCAAACACGATGCTGTCTGCAAAGTGAATAATTTGCCGTCGTCTGTTTCACCGGGTCTGATGTGATATTTTTCGTGGATTTTATCGCCGATGATATCAGCTCCTTTTACGAAACAAGCTGTTCCATAGCATAGTTTAATGATGTATTTCCCGGGTTCGACAATCATGAGTTGCGGGTAAAATGAGATGACCCCATATATTTCTGCACGAGAGACATTGAAAAACTCCATCAATAATTCTATCGCCGGATCAGGGAGAAACCTATAGGCATTTTGGACTTTATTCAATGTTGGGATTAAGTGCCCACGTGAATTATCTGGAAGACAATTTAAAAGTTCCTCAGTCGGAGCCAGATCTATCTCTTCTACTTCTTCTGTCGCAACAGGGTTGGTATCCATCAATTAGCCTCAAGAATATCAGTGCGTTCCTGTTATAAATTTATCAGGAAAATCGCTAAGGAATAGGAAAAAAATAAAAGAAATACTAGTATTATTAGAATAGTACTTTTTCCCAGAATCCTGCTAAGAGGCAGAAGTATATAAGGTGGAAGGATTTACTGTCAACCTATTTATTAGTAAAGAGTTTGCCCGGTTAACTCTTTCATTTTACAGGGGAAATTGCCTATCTCATTGGGTATTCTCAATTGCTGAGGTTGGACTATGAAAATAGTGAATTTCGGTATGAATAATGAACTGTCAGAGGAGGGTACCAAAGCCGCATTAAAGGGGCCCGTGTGTAGGTGTTTTTATGGAATTAGAACGATATCAGAATCCTGCGGTGTTGCCTCGGTTTGGAATGCTGGTTCACTTTGATGTTTCACTTCAAGTTCTTTTTGCAACCGGGCAATCTTTTCATGGGCTCCGGTATGATTGCCATCCATTTGCAGTGTTTTGCGGTATTGCATCAGAGCATCTTCATTCCGTCCCAGTTCAGCATAAACCATCCCCAGGCTATAATGTGTGTCGGCATTTTCTGGGTTCAGACGAACGGCTTTTCTTAGGATAGGAGCAGCTTCCAAATAACGTTTCTCATCCATGAGTGCCCATCCCAGGCTAAACATAGCCTCCTTATGGTTCGGATTCAGGTCGAGTAATGCTTTATAGGTTTTGATGGCTTCAGGATAACGCCCCAGAATTTCATAAATCATTCCCAGATTAAAAAAGCCATTTTGAAACTTCGGGTTTGTCAGTAAAGTTTCCTTGAAGGAATGAATCGCTTTGACGTACTTTTTTTGAAAAGTATAAATTGTGCCGAGGTTGTTATGTACACTTGTAAACTTGGGATCGATACCAATGGCATTTTCAAATGCTTTAATGGCTTCTGGATAGTTTTCCAGCTTTTGATATGCTTCTCCGAGATGCTTGAATGCATTTGCAAAACCAGGGTCAGCGGTAACAGCTACTCGCAATGGTTTTACGGCTTCTTTATTGCGACCTACCTTGATTAAACTCAGTCCCAGAAAATATTGAGCTTGAGAAAATTGCGGATTTCCTATAACTGCTTTTTCGAGATAGGGGAGGGCATCGTGGTATTGTTTAATTTTTAACAAGCTTTTGCCGAGAAGAAAATCCGTTTCATTGAATCCGGGCTCAAATTTATCGACTTTTCTTAAGGATACAATTGCTTCGCGATAGTTCTTTAATAAAGTATGAAACTGTCCAAGTAAATATACGGCTTTGATATAATCCGGTTTTAACTGGATTGCCTTTCTCAAAGGCTGCAACCCCTCTTGATATCGCTTCAATTCTCCATAGGTGCTTCCCAGTTGATAATATGTTTCAGCGAGGCTTGGGTTGATTTGCAAAGCTATATTAAACTCAGCTAATGCTTTCTCAGATAAATTGAGTTTGGCGTAGTTCCGGCCCAGTCGTGCGTGTGCTTCCACATGCTCTGGGTTAATACGTGTGACTTCTTTGAAAGCTTCTGCAGCTTTCTGGTAGCGTTGGAAAGATTCGTGGATATCTCCTGAGTTATAGAATGCTTCCAGGTTATCCGGGTCATAACTAATAGTGCTGCTATAAAAGGCCAGAGCATTTTCTGAATCACCGAGTTCTTGATAAAGCCAGGCGATATTGAAGTAGGCTTCCGGAAAATTTTCATTCAAGCGGATAGCCTCTTCGAATTTCTTAATAGCTTCCTGCTTTTTATTGATTTTTGAATAGGCAACACCTGCTTTGTAGTGTGCTGTAGGATTTCGGTAGTCGACTCGTGCAAGTTCAAGGTAAGGTGCGATGGCTCTTTCATGCTCTCCCATGTTTGCGTATGCAAGCCCCAACTTATCGTAGGCATCGATGGAGCTGGGGTTGATGGCGATTGCATTTCTTAAAGGAGCGATCGCTTCTTCATTTCTTTCCGCATTAATATAGGCTTTGCCGATTCCTATATACGCTTCAAAGAAGTTTGGGCTCAGCCTCAAAGTGTCATTATAGGCTTGCACTCCATCATTAAACATATTTAAGCTGACATAGCTACGGCCTAGTTGAAAATAGCCGTCGGGAAAGATGGGTGTGATAGCGAGTGTTTTTTTATATTCTTCGATAGCTTGCCTGTGTCTACCCAATGAGGCCAAGACTTTCCCTAGCGTAAAATGGGCTGCGGTCATTTGAGGCTCTACTTTTACGGCGATTTTAAGTGGCAGTAGAGCTTTATCGTATCTCTCTAATTGAAAGTAGGACCAGCCCAAGCCAAACTGCGCTTTCGCATAATTGGGTCCTAACCGGGTTGCTTCTAGGTAAGCTTCAATAGCTTCTTCAAACCGGCCGAGTTCTCCATAACTGGAACCCAGCCCATTGAAGGCAGCTGCGAAAAGAGGCTCCAGCTCTAGGGCCTTTTTATATTCGACAATGGCTCTGTCGTAAATGCCCATTATATGGTAAGCCTGACCTAGGCCAAAATGCGGTGCGTAATCTTTTGGGTCAGCCTTGGCTGCACTCTTTAGTTTTTCTATAGGATCTTCTTGTGCCCGTATCTCGTTAGGGTGAAATGGAATTAAAATTCCCAGTACAAGAAGACAAATAAAAACTTTTTTCATAAACATTCACTCGATAAGTTAAAAGCGTGTGGTTGCATCCTCTGGATAAGATTCAATTTTATGCAGAGTGAGGTCAGAACCCTTCTGCTCTTCCTCTTTTGAAAGACGAATCCCGAAAGTTGCATCCAGAATTTTATAAACAGCGAATCCGAAAGTTAGGGCGACCGTAATGGCTGCCAGACTACCAACCAGTTGGGCCACAAAGCTTACCTCGCCCAGACCCCCTAAAGATTCTTGTCCGAAAATGCCGCAAGCGATCCCACCCCATGAACCTGCTAGTCCATGCAACGGCCAGACTCCGAGTACATCATCGATTTTTAATTTTTCCTGTTCCCATGTGAAACCTTTAACAAAAATAACACCTGCTACAGCTCCTATAGCCAGTGCTCCAATTGGGTGTACCTGATCCGACCCTGCACAAATAGCTACCAGACCAGCAAGTGCTCCATTGTGGATAAACCCCGGGTCACTTTTAGAAATGACCACAGCCGCAATTATTCCACCCGCCATTGCGAATAACGAGTTGATGGCGACCAAACCGGAAATTCCTTGCAAAGTTGCCGCAGACATAACATTAAACCCGAACCAACCAATGCATAGCATCCAACTTCCCAAAGCCATAAAGGGGACGCTACTAATAGGAATAGGGCGGCTGCGTCCTTGAGAATCCCATCTCCCCAAACGTGGACCTAATACGATAACACCAGCCAAGGCAATCCATCCACCCATCGAATGAACTACAACCGAGCCTGCATAGTCATGAAAAGGGATTCCTCCTGTAATTCCCGCCAGCCAGGAGTCCGCTTGACCTAAAAATGTAATCTGCCCCCAAACCATGCCTTCAAATAATGGATAGGCCACTCCAACAAATATTCCAGCCGCAATTGCTTGAGTCCAGAATTTAGCTCGCTCCGCAATTCCTCCTGAAATAATTGCGGGAATTGCTGCTGCAAAAGTGAGCAAAAAGAAAAAATGGACTAATTCATAGCCTTGCTTGTCTGCTACTAATTCTTTAGCCGGAAGCAAAAAGTTTATTCCGTAGGCGATTGAGTATCCAATAAAGAAATAAATTAGGGTAGAAAAGGCAAAATCTACAAGAATTTTTACCAGTGCGTTAACTTGGTTCTTCCTTCTTACAGTACCTAATTCGAGAAATGCAAAGCCCCCATGCATAGCAAAGACCATTACTGCCCCGAACATCATAAAAAGTACATCGCTACTGTTTATTAGCGACTCAATATTTTTTTCCATTTTTTACCCCTCCAAACATTGAATGGGAAATTTCCACTCTGTTATGAATTCCCTCAAAATTTGAAGTCCTTGTAATGCAGGACATAAAACAAAAAATAAAAAAATAAAAAACTCTATTTAGTAATGGTTTTATCGACCTATATGCTTCATAACAAAAGGGAAATGTTCATCATGAACGTATTTCTATAAACTATAAACCGGGAATCCGGTAAAATGAAATTTAAAATTTGGAGCATTTTTTTAAAAAGCCTAAAAAAGAGGCTAAAAGTCTGCAGGTGTATGTAGGGGACTTATTTTGTAATGATTTATGCAGCTAAAGGTTGTGGGTGACTATTCAACTAGGCAGGACAAAAGAGCCTGGTCTCTAAACATTTCCCCTAAAAGCTCTGAAAGGCTGGCATTTAGTAGGTTTTCATTTGGAAACGTGGCTGGGGTAATACCAATACGACTTTTTTTGGCAGAGTATAGGTTGGAGTATTTTCGGCCATTGTTATTGCAGGTGGCTCGTAAATTTGTCTTAACTCTTACATTCATGCGTGGACTCACCGTATACTTGCTTTTAATATTTAGAATATCAACTTTTAGGGAGGTTTTTGGGGCTCTTGTACGAACCTTGGGGATAAAACCCATTTTTTTTAGACCTTGCTGAATTTTAGCTGAGAAAATATCCTTCAAGTCATTTTGAGCGGATATGCTGAACTTTCTAAGACCTTTTTTCCATATGGCGATAATATTACTCTGCCGGGTATCTTCTACATATAATGAAACAGGAATATTGTTGCCAAATTTTGAATCGTGAACAGGAAGGGAAGGGTTGAGGAAAACCTGATGATGTGTTGTGCATCCTGTTGACAGCAATAATGCAAGAATGAAAGTGGATCGAATTAACATATTCTATAATTATTTTGTTAGTGAATGATAATTACTCAGAGATAATAAACCCTCACCTCAAACTAAGTCTAATATGAACTCTGTCAAAATCAAATTAATTCGTGAAGGAATGGTAACCGCCACAGAGGTTAAAGACAGGACGGGACGAATCTTGCTCGCATCGGGAAAAATCTTAACGAGTAAGCATTTAAAGGTTCTAAAAACCTGGGGAATCACCGAGATAAATATAATGTCATCCAAGGAATCACCTTCGGATTCTGAGCAAAGTGATAAAAGTATTTCGATGGACCCTTCAGTTATTAAAGAAATGGATAAATTGTTTCAGTTTACAGATCGCCGACATCCTGTTGTGAGTGAGTTCTATAATCTTTGCCTTACTCGAAAAGCCAAAGAGGATGTTTAAAATTAAGGGCCAGAAATGAATATGGATTTGCAAAACTTGGTTGACCAATCGCCGCAGATTTCTTCGCTCCCGACAATTTTTTATCAAATTAACGAGGCTGTAGAGGATCCCGAAAGTTCTTTCGTTGAGATTGGTGAAATTATCAGTGGAGATCCATCTCTTTCGGCGCGATTGCTAAGGATAGTCAATAGTTCCTTTTTTGGATTCCCAAATAAAATTGAAACCATTACACATGCGGTAACAATTGTTGGAATGGCGCAGCTTCGTGATCTTGCTCTAGCAACAACGGTGGTCAATCAATTTAAAGGAATCCCCAAAAATTTGATAAATATGGAAAAATTTTGGTTGCACAGTGTTGCAACAGGATTGACAGCAAAAGTTATTTCCATCTATCGAAGAGAGACCAATGCCGACAGGTTTTATCTAATGGGCATGCTTCATGACTTGGGAAGATTATTATTGCTACTCAATATTCCTGAACCAATGAAAACGGTGATGGATAAGTATGAATCGGGTGGCACTTTGTATGATGTAGAGAATGATGTGCTTGGTTTTGATCATGCTGCTGTTGTGGGTAAACTTATGCAATCCTGGCAACTTCCTGGGATGCTTCAGGAAGCAGTTGCTTATCACCACAAACCTCAATTGGCTCCACATTATCCTGTGGCAGCATCAATTGTGCATGTTGCCGATTTTATAGCTCATGGAATGGAACTAGGAAGTTGTGGTGAAAGGTTTGTTCCACCGCTTGATCCTAAAGCATGGGAATTACTTGAACTGCCGCTAAGCCTTTTACCATCAATTGTAGAACAGGTAGACCGCCAGGTTGGCGAGGCGATAGAGATGTTTCTTTGACCGGAATCCATTGTGAAAGATAAAGACGCAAAAACAAAAGACGAGATTCGTATTGAATTTCTCGAAAAGCAAGCACGTGTGAACTTGTTTGGGTTGGATATTCTCGCTTCTCTTGGAGAGCTCCAGCATAGTGCTCATTTGGGGAGAGAGCCGTATCGTATTCTGAAAGTCGCCTTAAATCATGTGCAGCGGTTGATTGATTTTGAAGTGACTGCATTTTATCTGGTCGATGAAGAAAACTCTGATTTTATTTTAAAAGAAATTAATCCACCCTCGAATAAAGTATCCCTTCAAGAGGAAGTGGATGCCCAAATTGAAAATGGAACTTTTGCTTGGGCTTTAAATCAAAACCGTGCTGTTGTTGTTAAAGCTCCTTCGGAAAAACATTCCCTTGTTTTCCATGTATTGGCAACTAAAACCCGAGTCCGCGGAATGTTTGTTGGTAGGGTATTGTCAAAAGTTAAAACTATCAATGAAACCATTCTGTATCCTCTCACGGTGATTCTGCAGAGTACTTCAAATGCATTGGAAAGTGCTGCATTGTACAGTTTGATTTGTGAGCAAAACAAAAACCTTGAAGAAACAGTAAGTATTCGAACTCGAGATTTGGAAAAAAGAAAAGTCGAATTGGAAGAGGAAATTGCTTTTCGCAAACTTGCAGAAGAATCATTGGTGGTAGCAAAAGAGGAGGCCGAGGCCGCTGCCAAAGCTAAAAGCGAGTTCCTGGCAAATATGAGCCATGAAATCCGAACTCCACTAAATGCAATTCTTGGTTACGGTGAAATTCTTCAATTCGAGGCCCGAAAAATGCAGCGTCTCGATTTTCTGGAAGACTTGTCAGCAATAGAACTTGCGGGTCGACATTTGCTTGGGTTGATAAACGAAATTTTGGAAATTTCCAAGCTCCAAGCTGGGAAAATTGAAGTTCATTCAGAGCCTTTTACCCTAAAACAGCTTGTTGAAGAAGTTGTCACAACGATCAGGCCGCTGGCTCAAAAAAAGAACAATATTATTGAAACAATCATGTTGAATGCTCCGGATAAAATATTTTCAGACTCTACACGCATTCGTCAGATACTGTTAAATTTGCTAGGCAACTCGTGCAAGTTTACAGAAAAAGGGAAGGTTACCTTGTCGGTAACGGGCAAAGTTGTTGAAGGTGCTAAATGGCTTCATTTTACTATTGTAGATACAGGGATTGGAATCGAGCCAGAAAAAATTCCAGAATTATTTGAAGAGTTTACCCAGGCTGATAATTCGGCTACAAGAAAATTTGGTGGAACGGGTTTGGGTTTGACAATTAGTAAACGTTTAGCCCAATTATTGGGTGGTGATATTCAGGCTACCAGTGAACTGGGGAAAGGTTCTTCGTTCACTTTATTTTTACCTCAGGACTATTCACAGATAAAGTCCTTTGAAAAACAATCTGTCAAAGGCTGGTCAGAATGGGCCGGAAAATACCTTGATGAAGGTACTTTGCCTAACAAAGAAAACTATGACGGTAGACGGGACTCATCCTTGGTTGAGTTTGAAGCGGATCAAGTCTTGGTAATTGATGATGACTCAATTATAGGCAATTTAATTCGAAAATTTTTGGAAAGAGAAGGTTACCAAGTTGAAATTGCTGTTGAAGGAAATGTTGGATTTAAAATGGCTGAAAAAAATATTCCACAAATCATAATTCTGGATGTGCGGATTAATGGGGGGAAGGGTTGGGATATCTTTAAAAGATTAAAAGAGCATCCAAAGCTTAAAGATATACCTGTTATCACATTGACCGATGCTGAAGAGGAAGAGCGTGCCCGAAAAGAAGGTGTTTCCGAGTTTCTATCTAAGCCTCTGGATTGGGATTATTTTGTTGCAGTATTAAAAAAATATAAAAAAACTTCGCGTGAATTTTCAATATTAATAGTAGAAGATGATGCCATTAATCGTGAAGCGCTTCGTAGAATCCTCGGAAAAGATGGCTGGAATGTTATTGAAGCTTTTGATGGCCCCTCGGCTTTTGAGGAATTAGGTGAGATAGATGAACTGCCCGGGTTGATTTTGCTGGATATTGTTATCCCAGGTATAAACGGTTTTGAAGTGGTGCAACGATTAAGGCAAAACCCACTTTGGCGAGTGATTCCAATTGTAATTATTTCTGCGAAGGAGTTAACGCTCGAGGAAAGGGGCCGTCTTCAGGGGGATGTTGAACAAATTTTCAAAAAAGGAGATGTTACCTGCAATGAACTTTTGCAGGCAATTCGCTCTATAGCTAGCAAAGGGGTCCTTGAAAGAACCTAAGGTACTTACGCTAAGGTTTTTCTATGGTTTTTCTAATTGGTTCTACAGTAGAGAAAAATATGGACCGAGGATGAACCTGTAAAGTGTAACTCAGGTTTTGATCTGCTAGGCGTGGTTTGATGGCGAGTACAAAATTCCATTCTGAAACGGTTCCGGGGAGGTGTGGGCTTCCTTTTTGTATGTTACCTCCCTTATGGGGATTATTGATGAGCAAAAACTTTTTTCCAGGGTCAGTTGCTAATTTGTCTATCATATAAACCTTCCCAAACATTTGACTTATACTTCTGGTCGTATTGTTTCTGATTCTAAAAACAATTGCTCGTCTATTCGCAGGTAGAGTGTATTTGTCCGAAATTGCTATAGCCCCAATATTAGTAAATTTTTCCGCTTTCTGTTCCTGACCGTACACTTGGAAACAAAGCGGGGCAAGGTTCAGAGAAAAGGCGAGAGCGTAGACGAAGAACAATTTTTTTTGCATATTATTTAGTATTGGCATAAAGGATTATGGTTTTTTGCCTAGAGTTGACTCCAGTTCCGACCGTAGTTCACCAGATTCCACCATTGATTTTACGTTTAGAATAGCGGTGGGGTTAAACTCATTCATCTTATATTGTTTGCCGATATTTTTTTGGACTTTTAAATGAAGCGCGTCCTGTTTCCATTTCTGAAGGGTTTCATTCATTAATTGGGTGCCGACTTTCAATGTTTTCCACATAAGACTTTGTTCATTGTCATCATATTTTAAGGTGATAGCTTTTTTTTCGGCAATTTTTCCGGTGTCGACACCTTTTTCAACTTTATGAACTGTGGCTCCTAAATTTTTAAAATCGCGATTATAAATTGGCCAGAAGTTACAGGATGACCCTCTGTAGAATTCTGGTAGTCCCACATGTAAATTATATATGGAATCTGGGTAATAAGATAAAATCTCTTCTTTGAGTATACCTATTCCAAATACAGCTATGAATCCTGGGGAATATGTATTGATAAGGGAAAGAGTTTCTGGTGAATTAAGTTTACCGCTTTCAAGATTAATGATGTCCGGTTTGTTTTGCGGCTTTAGTTCTAATGTTGGAGTAATAGTGTCCTTTTCAAACTCATCTCTTCTTTCAAAGAACCAATTCCAAGCATCATTTTCTTCCTTCGTATTAGCTGTGGGTCTTGGATAGTTTGATGACAGGATAAACACGGCGGCAATGTGATGTCTGGAGTTTAATTGTCTGAAAAAGTATTGATGGCGGAGTCCGTCTCCGATCATCAATATTATGTTTTTTGATTTTGAACGGGTGTTGTTCATTTAAAACGGATCACACGGCTGAGTTTGTAAAAAAAAGGTAGGGCTAAAAATCTGGGTGGGCGGATTCATCCAATTCATTGGTATTGATATATTTTTGCTTGTAATAAACTGTCAAATCTTTAAGCGAAATAATTCCTTTCACATTAGATTTGCTGGTGATCGCGATATATCTGACATCGTTCTCATGCATAAGAGCTAACGCCTCATCCATGTGTTGGTTCTCGTCCAGTTTGCAAGGTATTCTCATAACCTGGGAAATTGTGGTTTTGGCTGGGTCAAGGTTATTGCCCAATACATTTCGGGCAAAGTCTTCTTCGGTAACGATACCTATGATATTTTCCTGTTCTTTAACTAGAAGAGAACCAATTTCTTTATCTTTCAAGATTTCTGCAGCCTGGAGAACAGTGAGTGTTTCATCGATGGTCTCCAAATTTTCCTGCATATAATGTTTGACTCTATCCTCATCACTTAATTTTTTGCAAAACTTAAAGTTATAATAATTTGCAAAATCTTTTATCGAAAGCATTCCAACAATCTTTTTCCCTCGTGTTGCAAAAAGATGACGAACATTTTTATCTCTCATAAGTTGATAGGCATCACTCATAGACTGACTTTGCTCAATGGTGACTAATTGGCGGCTGAGAACAGATGAAACTTTGCTGCTGGCAAAATCCAAGCCCTGAGCAATAACATCCATAGTCAAAGCCGATTCAGAAAGGATACCTTTTGCTTTGCCCATTTCAGTTACCAATAAAGCGCCGACTTTTTTGTCTGCCATCTTTTGGGCTGCAGTTAGTACAGTTTCATAAGATTCAATGTTTACAATTGAATTCTGCATGAAATACTGAATTTCACCTTTTTCCTCGCCACCTTGTTGTGAATGTTTGTTGTGATAGTAATTAGCAAAGTCTTTTATGGAAAGAATGCCAGTGATATTATCGTTATCCGAAATAGCTAAATGGCGAATATTCTTTTCCTTCATGCAAGCGTAAGCCTCTGCCATGGATCGATCAGCATCCATTGATATTACCGATGCACTTGCTATCGCGGCGACCGAAGTTTGCTCAGGGTCTCGATTTTTAGCGACCAGCTTTCGGGTTAAATCTGTGTCCGTTAAAAAACCCGAATAATGACCCGCTTCACCAACTAGCAGGGAACTGATGGAGTTTTTACGCATTAACTCCGCCGCTTCCTTTGCCGTAGCTCCGGGAGTTATAGAGAGAATAGACTCTTCCATAAAGTATCGGATTTCATCCATAAATATTTCCTTCAAATGCACATGTGAAAATGTCTGTTATTGTTTCAGCTTCAAGATTAACCAATGCGACAAAAAATTACAAGGTTTGAAAAGTAAAGAGAGGATATTGGATTGGTGCAAGGAATATTATGAAACCCCTGATTTGGTAAAATAAAATCTGGGGGAATGAATTTTATTTGTGTATTAGTGGCGGCTGAATGGTATATGAATTACATGTTTGAAATGCTGCCACCAGAACAATATTTTCATTTGCTCGATTCTGAACCGTATCCAAAAATACAAGTGATAGTTAGTTTGAATCATATCAATATCTCCTTGAGAATCTAGGGTTCAAAAAAACTTGGCTTCGCTATAAAAGGAAGGCCTTTCTTCTTAGTCAAGAACGGCGGTTATTATCCTTATATTTTACATTTCTAACGGCTTCTTTTACTTTTACTTTATAGGTTGATCTTTGTAAAAATAACCTTATTATTAAATGATTGCCTCAATTCTCAAAAAGAAAAAATAATCTTAAAATGAAGCAAAATAAACTCCATATTCTTATAGTTGAGGACGAGCAAACAGATGCTGAAGTTGTCTGCAGAGCATTCAATGAAAAGCCCGAGAAGTACAATGTTTTTGTTGTTACCAGTATTTTTGCTGCAAAAGCTCACCTTTCTAATTCCACGCCTCATATTGTAATCACCGATTTATGCCTACCAGATGGCAGTGGTATGGAGTTACTATCGTCAGGAAAGATCGATGCTAGATACCCACTTATAGTTATGTCTGGTAGGGGTGACGAAGAAAAAGCTGTTGATGCAATGAAGGCTGGAGCATTTGATTATCTGGTTAAATCCCAAAAATCTTTAGCCTTTCTTCCCACTGTCGTAAGAATGGTTTTACGTGAATGGGAGACCCTTCAAAAAAAGAAGGAAGCTGAAAAAAAACTGGTTGAAGCTAAAGAAGAAGCTGAGAGAGCCAACCAGGCGAAGTCAGAATTTCTTTCCAGAATGAGTCATGAATTGCGAACTCCGATGAACTCCATTCTTGGTTTTGGGCAGATATTGAATATGAATGTTGATGAACCATTAACGGTAAATCAAAAAAATAATGTTGATTATATTTTGAAAGCTGGAAATCATCTTCTCACCCTGATCAATGAATTACTCGACCTGTCTCAAATCGAGTCCGGGGAAATGAAGCTCTCTTTAGAGGATGTTAATGTTAAGAGCCTAATTGATGAATTGATAGTTATGGTTAAACCCTTGGCTAATGAAAATAACATTGAGATTGAAAATAGATTATCTGCTGATCCAGAGTTCTATGTTCGAGCTGACATTATGCGCTTGGGGCAAATTCTGTTGAACTTGACTTCCAACGGTATTAAATACAATCGCATCAATGGATCGCTTACGTTCGAATGTGAAAAAAAATCCGACGGCAGAATATGTATTAAAGTGAAAGATACGGGTGTTGGCATTCCCAAAGATAAAATTGGTGAAATGTTCAAATCTTTTTACAGAATGGGCAACGAATTGACTAAAACTGAGGGTACGGGGATTGGTCTTAACATCGCCAAGGGACTGATTGAGGTAATGGGTGGGGCTATCGAGGCAGATAGTGTGCTAGGAGAAGGAAGCTGTTTTTCTGTATATTTGCCAGCCTGTTAAATCTCTCTCCAAGCTTTGAGCATAGGAAAGTATAATGCTTTTTTAATTGGGTGGGTTTCACCATACTCCTTGAGGAGAGTTGCATAGCTGTCCAACTGCGGTTTGTATCGAATTACTTCGTTGTTCAAGAACTCTTTGAGGTCCATTCCTTCTCCTTCATGACGGCTTGTTTTGTAATCGATAATCCACCGTATGTCATTTTCAATAAAAGTACGGTCAATAATTTTTCGAAAAAATCGATTCTCTGAAAACTGAGTAAGAGGATATTCTGCACGACCTTTTTCATGGTTTGCCAAAATCCATTGTCCCTTGGGGTCTTTCAAAGTATTGCGTATCCCCAAAAGAGTTTGTTGTAAGACCTTCTCGGTTTGCTCAAAAGGCAATCCTTCTCCTAAAAGAGCGGATTTTATTTTTGGGGCCATCTGTTTGACCCTTTCAAATGACCATTGACTTAGCCCTTCTTCAGTGATGGTTTGCAGTATCCTATGCAAAACATTTCCCAGACAACGTGCCGCGTTACCTGCCCAGAGAAAGGGACTAATATTTTTTTCCTCATCAATTTCCACCATAATTTCGGAATCTATATCAAGTAACGGAGGCGGAGGAGTGAAATCGGCCGGTATCCGTTTCAGGGTTATAGTTTCTGATGCTATTACCATTTGCTTGTCTTCTTGTTGACTTTCATGTGATTCTAAATAACTCCATTCATTTTTTATAAATGGCCAGAGACTTTCTAGTAATGAGTTTGATTCTGGGATATTATTTTTATTTGTTTTTCCAAAGAGGTGTAATTGTTTTCTGGATCGAGTGGCGGCCACATATAGAAGGCGGAGCATTTCATGGTCACTCTTTTCTTTATCCATTGCCGCTAAAAAATTGTAAATTGGAGAATGGTTACCCCCTTTTTCTTCTATAGGCGCTAAAAGTAATTCGTCTCCATATGGCATCCAAAAAACCAGCTGTTTGCTTTCGGGTCTTGGTCTTTTCCCCAAACCAGGGAGTATTACATAATCAAACTCAAGGCCTTTGGCTTTGTGCATGGTCATGACTTGAATGGCATTTTCATCTAATGTTAAGGGACTTGCGTAAAGGTTTTCTATAACTTGATTGAAATGCTCGACTTTATTTATTTCTCCTTTTTGCATGATGTTTTCCACCTCATCAAAAAATGATTCGATATCTCGAGGTGGTGTTTCTTCAAGACATGCTGGGCCGCCTAATCGTATCCAAGAATTCTCCAGAAGATCACGAAAATTATTTGAGGGAAGGGCATTCAATGTGGGAAGTAATACGGATATGATTCTTTTGGCTTGTAGCTGACCCGTTGAGGAAAGTGTATCAATCAGGTCACTATCGCTTAATAATTCCCAAATTGATTTTTCTGGATTCTCTTCACATAATATATGAAGGTCGGACAAGGACATGCCTGCCCAGGGAGCACGTAAAATTGATAGCCATGCGATTCTATCAAGTGGGGAAAGTAAGGCTCGCATAAGAGATAACAGATCAATAATGGCAGGGCGATCAGTGAGGGTGTAAATAGACTCGGCTTTAAAAGGGATGTTATTAGATTCCAGTTCGCGGATGATTTCCTTTAAATGTGTTCTACTCCGGACAAGAATTGCAATCGATGCTGTGGGAGTATCATTTTGAATGTTCTTGATTAATTTTGAAACTTCATGAGCTTCTTCTTTGGCAGCAAATTTAGGATCGGTATTCGGGTTGAGAGGGTGTGAAACGACACCCTGATAAGATTCTTTGCCATGAACAGCTGTTGATTTGGAGAAGGCGATGGCTCCCGAATTGGGATTATTATCGCGGGGTAATATTTTCTGAAAACATTCATTGACCCAGGTCACGACTCTTTCCTGTGAACGGAAATTAGACTCCAAAGTGAGGTTTTTCAACTTCAGGTGGCCGATTCCTCGCTCCTGTGTTTTAAGGAATAATCCCACCTCGGCATCCCTGAATCTATAGATAGATTGTTTAGGGTCTCCCACAATAAAGAGGCTGCGACCCTTACCGGGTTCCCACTCTGCGGTAAGTTTTTTTAGTAATTCCTCTTGTTTATAAGATGTATCTTGATATTCATCGACAAGAATATGCTGGATTTTGTCATCTAAATATTTGTCCAGGTCGGTGGGATTCAATTCGTTCCCGAATGCTTTTAAAGCGGCTAAAGAAATTTCGCTGAAATCCGTAAGTTCTTTTTCCTGGAGAATACTCCGCAATTGAAAATCTATTTCAGGTAGTAATCGAATTGTTGATCTTAAAATATTCCATTCGTGATCTGTAAAGTGAGGGTTTGGCAGGTTATCTATTTTTGCCAATGCCTTGATCATAGATTTGTATTCAACCAAGGATTTTAAAAATTGAGCAAATCCTTCTTTCATTTTTATTGCATGTGCATTCTTGTCAGCCGGGAATCCTAAATTTTTATCGGCTTTCTTCCGTAATTCTCCGCCGGCTGTCAAAATGAGTTTGGAAAGTCCTTTCCATTTCTCTAACTCATCAACAATAGGTAGGGGGAAAGAATCCAAATTTTTCAGTGAAGAGATTGGGTTTTTAGGGGCTGACTCTGCAAGATTTTCGCCAGAGTATGCTGCCAAGTAAAGAATATTCTCTTGTAATAAAAGGGGGAAATGAGCGTAAGCTTCCTTTAATTGTATCTCAATTAATTCTGAGTATACTCGGACTAATTTTTCTCTATGCAGATCGTTTAATAAATGTTCTTTTATATTTTCAAATTTATCAAAAAAGGAGATCATCCATTGATCTCGCAATTTTAATAATTGAACAATACGCATTAAGAAAGCATTTTTATCATTATCAAGGTGTTTCAATAAAGTGCGTGTGAGTTCAGCGTAAGGATCATCTTTTTTTTCGATTTTGGAAAGAATTTGCTTAGCCGCCTGTAGATATAAATCCTGAATGTTTTCTTGTATTTCTGTGGGGCCTCCCATTTTTGATAGTAAGGGCGTCCTTTTTGTCAGGAAGGTGCAAAATGAATCTATAGTAACGACCCTGAGACGAGCCGGGTTATCCAGAAGCCTCCATCCAAACTTTCGGTTTCTTTCGAGGGCAGCTCGTGCCAGGTTCCAGGTTTGGTGTTGGTGTTCTTCCGCAGGGGGGGAATCACTTTGAGCCAAGGTTAACGCCGCAAAAATACGGGTCTTCATTTCCCCTGATGCCTTACGGGTAAAAGTCATCGCTAAAATTTCTTCGGGCTGGCTGACTCCTCCTAAAAGCTTGAGGTAACGTTGTATGAGAAGTTCCGTTTTGCCTGAGCCTGCCGGAGCCTGAACAATAAAAGAATGCTTAGGGTCTAGTGCCTGTTCTCGAATTTGAAGGTCTGAGGGTTTCACTTTTCTTCCTCCTCATTTTCAGAATCTCGTTCTCTGATTCTACAAAGGCTATCTAGATCGCAGTTTTTGCATGTTTCTTTATTTAAGGCGGGTTCAATGACAGCTCGTCCTGATAAAAACTCGTTGGCGAGAAATTCGATTTTACTCTTCCAAAGTTCAAGAAGGTCGTTCCATTCAGAAACTTTAGTTTCTTTCGTATAGTTAGTTGCTTTGAATCCTGAAAAATCTATAGATGAATCTTTAACTCCTTTGAACTCAATTTGTCCTTTTTTGATTTTCCCAAATGCAACTACAGAAGGAGTAATGAGTGTTGAATAGAGAGGGAGTTGTGGAGCGATAATTCTTTCTTTTAACCAATCGCCTGGTTTTGCTTCCCCACTTTTATAATCTATCAAGACATGTTTTTTATCAGAGATCTCATCAATTCGATCAATTTTTAGATTTAAAGTTAATCCATTGATCTTTGCTGTTTCAGATTTCTCTGGTTTGAGTACGGTGAAATCATTTCGTGCTAATTCAAAATTTATGAGCCATTCTAAAGCTAAACTTTGATTTCTATTTTTCTCCATTTTCAAAAACTCAGGTTGATCCACTAGAGATTGGCAGATCACACTCGTGGCTTCCTCTACGCAATTCTGTACTTCTATTTCAAGTTGGTTGGACTGGAAAAGCTTTTCCAATTGCACACGGGTTTGAGTTTTTTTCCAGAACAGTTCTAATATGAGGTGAATTAAATTTCCACGAACCAATGGATCGAAATCTGTATCGGGGATTTCGCTTTTCTGAGCATGAAGTCTGTATCGAGCGAATGCACGAAAGGGGCAGTCTGATTGATTTTTAAGTAAGCTTGCCCCACCACTTTTCTTACCCTCCTTAAAACGATATATTTCATTTTCAGTGAAGGGCAGTATTGGTGTCTCTTCGAATGGCTCGGGCTTCGCTGCGTTGCAGATTTGGTCTTTATACCTTGCCGATGGTAAGACGAAACTATCATCTAGGGGGAAATGTTTAATCAAAGGGCTGGGTTCCTGTGTATTATCCTTTTCTTGCGACGGGTAACTAAAAACAATATCTTTGGAAGAATTTAATACCGCTGCCAAATGTTGTTCGCTATTTTCGAGTTCCCATTTTGCATTCGAGCGGGGAAGGTTAAATTTCCTTCTGAATGCGGAGGGGATCAACGAATTTGGTTCAGGGGATGGGGGAAGGCCTTCGGAATGGCAGCCCATTATCCAGGTGTGATCAAATCTCATTCCTGGGCACTCTGAAAGTTGAATGACTTGAATAAGATGATCTCGATTTTTTTCAGGAAATAAAAAGTTCTGAGCGATGCTGAATAGTTTGTTTACTGCTGCAAGTCGATGAATTTTTCCCACTATATGGTTTAGGGAAGCCAACTGGTCGAGACAATTTTTCCAGGATTCGAAAACCTGATTCTCTTTTTGAGTGATTTTCCCCTCATTTTTTTCTGGCCAGTTCATTTCCTGCAAGAGTAAATAAATTTTAGTTGACCAATGACTTGGAAGGTCAAATTGCTTTATCAGGACCCAATTTTTCCAGGCGACTACAAACTTGTAAAGCTCTGATGAATTTTCAAAGTTAAATTGAGTTTCAAGTTTGTTGAGATTTATGGTTACTAATCTCTTATTTCGAAGAGTTTGTTCCATCGCTAAAGCGGCACTTTTGTTTGAATGAAATATTGTGGTTCTGATGATTGAATAAAATATTTCTGCGGGAATATCACAGCTGGGTGTTTCCAGGATTTGAAATATCAGGTTTATGGGGGTGGTCTGGTTGAGCGGAGATCCCTGCGAAATATTGAAGGGTAATTCTGATTTGTTGTCTGGAAATATAGATGCTGGAGAAAGTTCTGCTGCAAACTCTCTCTGTAGAAGAGAACGATAGTTTTCGAGTTCTGGGACTATTACTCCGAAGCGTTTTCCTGGTTGGCTAAGTTTTCGGATCCATCTTGCACAGGTAATCGCCTCCTGAATTTTATCATCGAATTTCTGGACAGATGTATGGGTGTTTTCTTCGGTCAGGGAAGTTTTGTCTGAAAAATCAAATTGATCGGAAAAATCTAATTTGGTTTTAACACCTTTACGTTCCATGGCATCCAGAAGTCGCTGGAGTTGTGGAGATTTTTTTTCGAATCCCTCGAATGTGATGGTGCTAGGCAACTCAATTCTTTCTGCACTTATAAGTTCACTAACCTGATCTATTATTTCCACGGCGTCCAGGGCATTCCACTGGAGTAGTTGGTTCTGGTAGATTTGCATCCATTTATAGAAAGAGATTGTTTCCAGTGTTTCTTGATAATCGGATTTGAACCTAGGTAGTTTATATTCATGGACGAGCGTGTAAGCTTGGTAAGCTTGGGAAGCCGCAGCTTTTCTATGTAATAAGCTTAGCTTTGTGGAATTAGAATCACTGTTGATTATCTTTTCCCAAAGGGATTCAGATTGAAGTCTGCTAAACAGGTGTTTTTCTGGCCAGGTATCCAGCCAGACTTGTTTCAGCCAAGCGGAGAGGGGAAGTATTTGCGAGGTTTCCCAGACTTTTTTCTGCTTTTGCCGGTCATCGTAATCAAGCATGAGCCAGCGGGCTAATCGATTACTCGCAGTTAAGACTAGAGGGTTATTCTTGTCAGCCATATGCGGGCAATTGTAGAATTTTATTTTTGGGTTGGATAAATACGGGTGCTACAAAAACAGAGATAAAAAGAAATTATTCAGGGCGTATCTTGAACCCAGACCTCTCCGTTGGTCGTGGTTTCTCTCTTCCAGATGGGTGTAACACGCTTGAGTTCTGCGATGGCCCATTCGCAGGCTGTAAATGTTTCTTTCCGATGTTCTCCCACGGCAACGATGAGAACAATATTTTCTCCAATTTCTATTGGTCCGATTCGGTGAATAATGCTCATATCGATGATGCCGTGATCTTTAATGGCCTGTTGGCGGATTTCTTCCAGTTTTTTTTCAGCCATCTTCGGATAATGTTCAAAATTAAGCTGGGCGATGTTTTGCCCCTTGGAAAGCTCTCTTCCTGTGCCTAAAAAAGTTGTGATGCCGCCAATATTACGCGACACTTTTTTCATGGCTTCAATTTCATCCGTAACTGAAAAATTTTCAAGTTGGATTCTTATTTTGGACTCTGTAGTCGTGCTCATAAAATTACCTTTAGTATTTAAGAACCACCTGAAAAAGGTGGCAGGAACGCCACTTCATCTCCATCATGTATGACGGTATCGGCATCGGCCATTTCCTGATTGACCGAGATCATTATTTTATTATCCCGAATGATTTCACCCATTTTAGGGGACGTTTTAGAAATGATATCGCTCAATTGATCCATGGAAATGGAACTTTGGATTTCAATTTGTTCCTCTTCCTTTTTGGCAATCTCTTTCAGACTAGCGAAAAACTTTACTGTGATCATTACCCCACACTTTCTTTTTCATAAGTCCCGGATTTTCCGCCAGATTTATGGAGCAATCCAATTTTGCCAAAATACATGCCTCGGTCCACGGCTTTGCACATATCATAAATAGTCAATGCGGCAATAGACACGGTTGTCAATGCTTCCATTTCAACACCGGTCTGCCCGGTCACTTTTACGGTTCCGGTGATGGTGATGGAGCATAGTCCGGTTTCCGGGTCAGGCTCATTGTTTTTCTCGAAGCTGATATCTATTCCTGTCAATAAAAGAGGGTGGCACATGGGGATAATTTCATGCGATTTTTTTGCGCCCATGATACCCGCAACCTGAGCCACAGCCAGAACATCGCCTTTTTTAATCTGTCCTTCATTTATAAGGCGAAGGGTTTCCGGTTGCAGATAAATCTCCCCAGTGGCTACGGCTTTGCGGGAGGTGATGCCCTTATCGGAAACATCGACCATACGCGCTCGGCCTTCTTCATTGAAATGTGTTAATGGATTATTCATATAATTTGATTGTACCTCAACTGAAGCAGCAGGGGCAACCGTTATAGATTGGAAATAATCGGAGGTTCATAGAGACCGAAAATATTACCCTCAGGGTCTTTGAAACGAGCTAGCTTACCGTATGAATGCGTTTCCACAGATCCCAGAATTTTGCTACCAAATCCTTCTAAGCGGTCTATAAATTTTTGCATTGGTTTTGCCATGAAATATACTGTAGCTCCTGTATCCTCCCTGTTTTGCAGTATGGTTTCCTTCTTTAAGGCGAATCTCTGGCCCTCAAGTTTGAATTCGGCCCAATCCTCTCTGTGAAACAAAGGTTCAATTCCTAAAACCTTTTGGTAGAATTCCACAGCCCTGTCTAGATTGACAACGGGATAAGATACAAAAGCAATTATCATCATTTTATTTGGAATTCATATTGTCCATTGAGAACATCAGTCTAATCTTTTTATCCAGTATCCTGCACTCGTTCTGGAACATATTGACCCAGACCAGCAAAAATTCCCAGTTCTTTTCGGGACTCAAAGGTGTGTGGATTATATTGATGGGAATCATTACGCTAAACTGGATAGGATATTCCATTTGGAGTCGCGAATTGCTCTTTTGGGGTGCCGTTTCAGGAATTCTCCATGGTGTTTATATTTTATGTCTATCTCGTGCCTATAAAACTCAGGATATCTCTTATGTCTATCCAATAGCCCGGTCAGCACCTGTTTTCGTTCCTGCTTTTGCCTGGTTTTTATTAGGGGAAAAGCTGGATTCTGTAACCATATTGGCCATGATTCTAATTGTAATGGCTATTTATATCCTGCATTTCGATGGTCATTTGATTCGTGGTTTCAAAAATTTATGGCAGGCGATTCAGCATAATGACCTACGCTGGGCTTTTTATACCTTGGTAATGGTGGTCAGTTACAGTCTGGTTGATAAAAAGGGAATGGATCTTTTTCATCTCTATTTTCCCGATCAACCCTTCAAAAATGGAGTGGCCTTCTTTTTTATGGAAGCGACGATTGGCTTCATCCTGTGTAATCTATATTTATTTTCGAATCATGCAAAAACTGACATTCTGGAGCTATGGAAAGCTGAATGGCTGAAAGGGTTGTTCGCAGCCATTGCCACATTGGGGGCGTATGGCCTGATTTGCGTTGTGCTTCAATTTGAGCCGTTAAGTGAGGTGGTCTCCTTAAGACAAGTGAGCGTTTTAATGGTGGTTTACTGGGGTTGCTGGAAACTGGACGAACCACTCGGCAAGCAACGCCTGTTAGCTGGAGGATTAATATTGGCGGGTGTTTTTCTTATTGGCCATTGAATATATAGGGTTTGCTAGTACTTAATTAGATGCTAAACTTTCAGGGTAACTCTGCTAGGCATTGGCTAGTTGACTATCAGGCAATCCTTTCGATTGGGTAGGTGCTTGATTAGGAGAATAAGAAAAAAATTGGAGACCAAAGTGGCAAATATATTAATAATTGATGACTCTAACTTTCAACGAAAAATTATATCCAAATTTGTTAAAGCCGAGGGGCATGAAACCTATGAAGGTGAGAATGGAAGGATTGGCTTAGAATTAATAGCAACTCATAAGCCAGATACCATTTTATGCGATCTGGTGATGCCTGAAGTTGACGGTTTTGAAGTGCTACGTACGTTACAAGAGCAGGGTTCAAAAATTCCAGTAATCATTCTTACTGCTGATATTCAAGCACCGGTACGTGAGCAATGTATGCAGTTAGGTGCAACAAAGTTCTTGAACAAACCATTCAATCAAAGTCAGATGCGGGAGGCGTTGGAGGAGGTTTTAGGCGCTGGGGGAGTGGCTTCTCAATGAACTTGACGGATGATCAACTTGATGCTCTTGGTGAGCTTTTCAATATTGGAGTAGGTAAGGCCGCAGATAATTTGAATCAGATGTTGGATTGTCAAATCCAGATCCGAGTACCTCATCTTGAAGTTTTAGCTTTAAATGAATTAAGGGCACCTCTAAAAATGATGATGTGAGAGGTGATATAAGTCTTTCTTCGTTTTAACCCGTGAGGCTCATTGGTTTAGAATGTTAGTTCCTGATATTTTGAACTATTATTGTTCCCACTTTCC
>JBLFWU010000003.1:0-86412 GCA_047610985.1 Nitrospinales bacterium
TTGGAGAGATTAGCAATATCATTAATAAAATAAACGATATTTCCAGCACCATTGCCAGTGCAGTCGAAGAACAAAGTGCAACAACAAATGAAATGTCGAGAAATGTTCAGGAAGCCGCAAAGGGAGTCGGGGAAATCTCACAGAATATCTCTGGTGTTTCAACCGCAGCGGAAGAAACCACACAAGGTTCCAGTCAGACCAAGGATGCAGCCAACGAGCTTTCAAAGCTTGCAGTTGATCTCCAAGGCCTGGTGAGTAGATTTAAAATTTAAAAGATTTAAAAACTAAAAAGCCCCTGGAATAATCCAGGGGCTTTTTTTAATTAACGAGACCTATGGAAGATCTGGGAAAACAACCTCGATAGGTTCTCCATCGAGAGCTACTAAAAATTCAACCAGATCCTTTTTCTCCTGCGTAGTCAATCCAAGAGGAGTAATAAAAGGACTCAAATTTTCTTTTACATCCCCTCCCCGGTCATAAAACTCAACCACATCTTTCAATGTAGCTTCTGTTCCATTATGCATATAAGGAGCAGACTGAGTAATACTGCGTAAACCTGGAGTTTTAAAAGCACCTTTATCAAAGTCTTCTTTGCTTTCATTATAGCGACCCAAGTCAACCTTCAAAGGGCCTGCCGCCTTAACCCCAATATTATGGAAGCCACTATCGGTAAAAACTGCACCGTTGTGACAAATAGCGCACTTGGCCTTCCCAAAAAACAGGTTCATGCCATTCACCGCCGATGCAGACATAGCGGATTTGTCACCAGCCCAATACTTATCGTAGGGGGCATTTTTAGACACGACCGATCTTTCAAAAGTAGCGATCGCTTTGGCAATGTTGTCAATGGTCAGGGAGTTTTTTCCAAATACAGAGATGAATCGTTTGACATAACCCGGTATGGCATTTAGCTCACGGATTAGTTTGTCATAATCCTGATTCATTTCAACGGCAGCTTCTATAGGACCTTTCGCCTGATCTTCCAACGATTTTTTTCTTCCATCCCACATCTGGACTTCAAAATAGCCACTGTTTATAATGGTGGGAGCATGCCGACCCAATTCCTTTTGACCATCCCCAATAGTGCGCGGAAGGCCATCTCCCCAACCCAACCCGGGGTTATGGCAGGTGGCACAACTTATCCAGTTGCTTCCCGACAATCGCGGATCAAAATAAAGCATCTTCCCCAACGCTTCCTTTTCTTTGGACCATTTATTGTCTGCCGGATGCTTCATTTCCGGAACCGGCTCATAAACAGATTCTTCTGCCCATGCGGTCGAAAATAAAAAAATTCCAAACACAACCGCAATAATCAGCTGTCGCATAAACTCCTTCTTTCTATTAGTGGCAATTTTCTAATCCTCTTTTTGCTAGATATTGCTGATGATAGTCCTCAGCAATATAATATTTTGACTCGGCGGTGATTTCCGTAACGATAGGACTTTGAAATCGCCCTGAGTTTTGTTCTTTAGATTTTATGGCAGCCGCCTCCTGAACCGAGTCTGCAAAATACACTACAGACCGATACTGCGTACCTCTATCTGGCCCCTGTCTATTTAATGTCGTCGGATCGTGACACCCCCAGAACACATCGAGCAATTCTTCATAAGAAACAGCAGAAGGATCGAATTCAACCCAAACTACTTCTGCGTGGTTGGTTTTCCCCGTGCATACTTGCTCATAAGTCGGGTTGTCTACAGCCCCTCCTGTGTAACCAACAGAAGTGGAAGTAACCCCTTTGACTTTGCCAAAGGTTACTTCAATACCCCAGAAACATCCTGCCCCGAAAATTGCGGTTGCCATACTTCCTCCTATTTAGCTTCGGCTGGTGATCTCGATCAGGTGAAATCCGAATTGAGTTTTAACCGGACCATGAACTTTTCCCACATCGTCATTAAACACGACTGTATCAAATTCAGGAACCATTTGACCGGGACTGAACTCGCCCAAACCTCCGCCGTCATTTCCTGATGGACAATCTGAATGCTGTTTCGCCATATCAGCAAAATCAGCACCTCCTTCAATCTTATTTTTCAAATCTAAACAGGCTTCTTCGGTTTTGACAAGAATATGTCGAGCGCTTGCTTTAGGCATTGGTATTTCCTTTCTTATTAAGTGGTGAATTATAAAATCTAAAATAGAACCCTATCAATATCAACCCCAATACCACTAGGGCCGTAAAATGCGGCATATACTTAGCAGAATACCAGGAAGGAGAAAACTGCATAACCCCTCTTATCTCTCCCGAATAATGCTTTAGCATTTCACCATATTCTACCATCAGCCGAACGGGAAAACGATCTTCATCCAAATCGCCCCCACGTTTTACTGTCACATCAAAGTTTTTCTTCTCATTACCTCTTAGCGTAAACCCCATCATTCCATTAAATTTTTCTGCGACCATTCCCGGCGGCAATAGCAACATCATCCTGATATTTTTTAATGAGTCCGAATTATTTTGAATCATAATCCTTAAATTAGATGACGCTGAGCCACCAGAGGATTGAATACTACCTGCAACTTGCGATTTGACGGGTTCTTCAAAATAAAAAGAATCCGTATGTAAAATCGTTTTGCTTTCTCCCCCCTCAAAAAGGGTTTTATATTTTACCATCGCGGAAATAGGATATCTGCCAACCCGAAGAACCGGAGGGTGCTTGTCGTTCTCAAGAGTAATACTCTGCCCCGGCCCAAGCTCTCGAATTACAGTCATCATAGACATCGAGTGGTGAAAATGAAACATCGGCTGAATATGGAAAACGGGTTTTGAGCCTGTATTTTTCATAGACAATGCCAAACCCACCTGCCCATCTTGATTCACATCACTATTAATTAAAACCTGCAAAGATTGCCCCAGCACCTGATTAGGGAAAGCAACAAGGAAAATCAACACAAATAAATGGCGCATATAAATTTTCATTATCTTGACCGTTATTATTCAAATTATTTTAATTCAAAAGCACATTCAGGGCAACAGAATGCCCTTTTATATTAATCGGATTTGGCACACAAAAGTTGTTATTATTGAAGAAGTAATCGAAACCTATTAGGAGAATCGCTATGGATACTCTACTGACTATTTTTGTAGTACTAGGCTTGGTGTTATTCAGCACATTTCGGGTATTGAGGGAATATGAACGAGGAGTTATTTTTCTTCTTGGAAGGTTCTGGAAAGTAAAAGGCCCCGGCGTTATAATTGTTTTCCCCGGAATACAGAAAATGGTCAAGGTCAGTTTGCGAACTGTGGTAATGGATGTGCCTCCACAAGACATCATCACTAAAGACAACGTAACTGTGAAGGTCAATGCGGTAATCTATTTTCGTGTCGTGGACTCGCAAAAGGCGATCATTGAGGTCGAAGATTTTCTTTACGCAACTTCTCAGCTTTCACAAACTACACTGCGAAGCGTATTAGGACAAAGCACCCTTGACGACTTACTATCCAACCGCGAAGAGATCAACGCTCACCTGCAAAAAGTTATTGATGAACAAACCGGACCCTGGGGTGTCAAGGTCGCAAACGTAGAAGTTAAAAACGTTGACCTACCACAGGAAATGCAAAGAGCATTAGCAAAACAGGCGGAAGCAGAACGCGAGCGACGCGCAAAAGTTATCAATGCTCAGGGAGAATTCGAAGCAGCTCAGAAAACCTGCGATGCGGCAGACTTGATTGGTAGCCACCCACCGGCTTTGCAACTACGTTTTTTTCAGACTTTGTTGGATCTCTCTAATAATGAGGGGAACCATACTTTTGTCCCTATCCCTATCGAGCTATTCGAATCATTCCGAAATAAGGGGAATAAACCCTGACACAGTTTTATTATTTTTAGCCCTATCGAAATAATATTTTCTCCCGTATTTTTATGGAAGCTTATTCCAAAATAAACCAGTTTCTGATTCGTGTTCAGAAAAGCTGCAATCGAATTCGGCTCATATTGGGAGCATATTTGTTTTCCACTTCCCTTCTGGGAATTCTCTTGTGCGTGGCACTGTTTTATTACCTACAACCTTCGGCAATCAGCTATTACGCATCCATCCTACTTTTTTTAATTATAGGGAAGTATGTCTACTCCACGGCGCGTTCAAGTTCATTAAATAAAATCGATCGAGAGGGTGCAGCGCTACTTACTGAAAAGAAATACCCCGAACTAAACAATTCCCTCATAAATTCCGCGCAATTGGGTGAGCTTGTTTCCGACCCTGCCAAAGAAAAAATTTTCTCTTCAGCTTTTATTTGCGAATTATTGGCCCGGACTCAAAACCATCTAACTAAACTAAATGCCAACTCGGTTATTGAAAAAAACAGGACAACACGTTCAAGAAATTTATTTCTAAGCACCCTGGCACTTGGCTTGGTTGCCACCTTTATCGTTCCTGACTTCTGGCAACAAGCACTAAAAAACAGCTACGCTTCAATTAATCCTCTGCAAACAATAGCGGCAGAAAAAAATATTTCAAGACCCGAATTGGCAGAACCGGTTTACAGTATCGATGAACTAGCGCTGACATTAAACTATCCCGCGTACACACGCTTATCAGCGAAAAAGATTAATCCCTCTAATGGTTCCGTAAAAGCATTACCTGGAACAGAAGTTCTCATTAAAGGTAAAATCAATCAAGCTGTTCAAACTGCCAGTTTAGTCGTTAATGAGAAAGACTCTTTTCTCATGGAATCAAAAAAAGACTCCTCTCTATCCGGGTCTTTTATGATCCGCGAAAAAGGCTTCTACCAATTCAGAGTTAAAGGGCTTTCAGGAAGCCGTATCGTGTTGCCGCAAAGATTCCCTATAGAGCTTGAAAAAGATCAAAAGCCCCGCATCCTTTTATTTCCTGCCAATCCAAAGCCGGTATACTTTGACACCGATAAAATCCAGATATTCTATGAAGGAAGCGATGATTTTGGCATCCGAAGTATAGAACTAGTCGCGCAGATCGAAGACAGTGCAATTCGAAAAAATATCAAAAGCCTAAAAAACGGAGAAAAAGCATCCCAGGGTAGGTTTACCTGGAACCTAGCTTTGGAATCATTAAAGCCGGGACAAGAGATTCAATATTATCTAGAAATTAAGGATAATGATAATGTTTCCGGCCCTAACATAAACCAGTCCGAAATGATTAGCTTCACCATTTTCGACACACGTAAGGAGCAGGAAAACCTAGTTCGGCTTCAAGATGAATTGACAGAAAAAATGATCGCCCTGTTAGCAACCGGATTGGTAGAAGACAACATTCTAAAGAAAACCACCAAGGATGCTCTTTACGGGAAAAAACTACTCGCCTCGAATGCCGATGCTCTGATTGACATTATTGGCCTCGCGCAACATATAAAAATCCAGGCAGAAGAACTTGGCAGTTTCCCACAAGCCTACCTGACATTATTAAACAATATTATTTCGGGATTAAATACAATCCGTCAGGAGAAAATTGACGCGATCGACAAAATTCAAGGAACAATAATGAAACCCACCCCGGTGGACTACAACTTATTCTCCATCGAAGTTTTAAATGATCGCATGGTCACTCACTTAGAACGCGATATTCTTTACCTGATAAAAATCACCAATCGCCAGAAGATGGATAGGGTAATGGACCTGGAAAATCAGCTGTCAGAACTAACCGAGGCCCTGCAAGAAGAATTTAAAAACCTGAAAAATAAAAAGTCCCCCTTAGACGCCAACAAACTCAAATCCAAGCTCGACCAGATAGAGAAAACGTTAAAACAACTCATGAAAAAGTTGGAGCAGCAAAACCAATCGATGCCCGATGAATTCCTGAATTCCAAATCCTACAAAAACATGAACTTGGAAAAAATGATGGCGTCGATTGAAAAAATTCAAGACCTGGCGAATCAAGGAAAAATGGATGAAGCCATGGAGCAACTTAAAAAAATGGCTGAGGAGTTAAGAAAATTTGCAGAACAATTAGATCAAGCTGAATCTTCCATGGAAGAAATGGTCGATACAGAAATGATGGAACAGCTCAACGAGTCCACGCTTGAATTGAAAGATATGGAAAAGAAACAACGCGAGATCATAAAAAAAACCTCGAAAATAAACCAGGAACTACGACAGAAGCAGTCCAAAAAATTTGAGTCGCTGGTTAAAAAGTTTTTTGAAGAAATTAAAAAAGATGTGGATTCCATTCGCGCCATTCTTGATAACGATAAAAACTACCTCAATGAGCATTCAGCCATGAAAAAGCTGAGCAAACTCCTTGAAAAAGAGTCAATTCTAAACCAAGAAATACAATCGCTGGGACAAGAGACCATAGACTCCAGCCTTAAAGAGAGCCTTGCAACAAACTTTGCTCAATTGAAGGACCGCCAACGACAACTTTCTAGCACATTATCTGAAATGAGTTCTCTCCGAGCAATGGGACTTCAGGAATTCAAAGAGAAACTTCCGGAGCTACAAAAAAAATACGATTCATTGAAAGAGCTTGCCGAGTTAAGTGAGTTGAACGAATTCAATTTACTTTTCAAGAACACCTATCCAGAAATATTCCGCTGGCAGGGCAACATGCAAGCTTCACGAAACGAAGATATTGGCGGCAAAATAAGAGATGACTTGAAGCAGGTGAATCGATTGAATGGAGAGATATCCAAGAAGCTGGGCTCATTAAAACGTTCGATCGAAACCAGCAACGATTCGCTCCTTCCCAAAGAAGCGAAGAGCCAGTTAAAGAAAATGGCACAGCAGGAAAAATCTATGCAAGGAAAAGCCGAAGGAATGCAAAAACAGTTTTCTGAGATGAACCAGAGGAATCCTTTACTCCCACCCTCCCTCGCGCAAAACATGCAGATGGCAGGGAAAAACCTGCAACGTGCTGAGTCTCGCTTACAGGGAAGTCAGGTACAAAGAAGCATTGAGTCTGAAAACAAGGCCCTGAAACAAATTCAAGAAGCACAGAGTATGTTAAGCGAAATGAAAAAGTCTGGATCGCAAATGTCCCAACAGGGCAAGCAACAAAATCAGCTTCAACTCGGAACGGGAAGTCGCAGAGACTCAAGGCCTGGAGGTGCTATGCGAATGCAAAAGGAAAAAGTTCTCTTGCCTTCGGACGATCAATACAAAGTACCCAGCGAGTTCCGCGAAGACATTCTCGATGCTATGAAAAAACAAACACCGAAGAACTACGAACAACTGGTCAACGAATATTATAGAGAACTCGTACAATGACAAAAGAAATAAAAATATTCTTTTCGCTCGGGGTATTCTTTCTGTATCTTTCTGGCACCACATCTGCTGCGCCTACATTCACGGACAAAATGCTCAAGGGCTATGAGCTCGCTCAGGACTGGGATTTGATTGCCGCCCAAAAACTTTCCCATTCCCTGCTCAAGAAGCACCCCGAATCCGGTGATGCGCATTTTCTCAGCGCCCGAATTGAATTTTTAAAAGGAAACTACGAGCGTGCATGGGAAGTTTTAGAAAGAGTCGGCGATTCCTACGAAGAAGTTACCGAGTTCAAGAAGCGAGTCGAGGCTACCCGAAAGGCCACCAAAAATTTCGTTACCCGAGAAACTGCGCATTTCCGCTTTCGCTATGAAGAAGGTCCTGACGAGGTTCTTCTAATTTATGCAGAAGAGGTTCTGGAAAAATCTTACCAGGTGCTAGGAAAAATTCTCGATCATTATCCTCAAGAAAAAGTTCTCATCGAGATTTATCCCGATCGGCAACCCTTTTCCAAAATTTCCCCACTGACCTTACAAGACATTCTCACATCCGGAACAGTAGCGCTGTGTAAATACAATCGCATTATGATGATTTCGCCAGGGTCACTGGTTCGTGGATTCAACTGGATGGATACCCTGAGCCACGAATACGTTCATTACCTCCTGACAAAGAAGAGCCGTAATCGGTTACCCCTTTGGATGCATGAGGGAATAGCAAAATTTCTTGAAACAAGATGGCGTGACGACTCAAAGTACTTGTCTCCCATTATGGAAACCATTCTTTCCGGCGCACTCAAAAATGATTACAGAATCGCATTGGAAGATATGATGCCGTCCCTTGCGAAACTAAAAACCGCCAAAGACGTGCAACTTGCTTATGCAGAAGTGTCGACGATGATGGAATTTCTCGCAGAGTCAAAGGGCATGGATATTTTTACTCAGCTTCTTGATGATTTGGCCAAAGACATACGCTTTGAAGACAGTTTTAAAAACAGGACCAGACTCGACATTCTTTCGTTTCAGAATAACTGGGAATTATGGGCTAAAAAGAAGGAGCTAAAGTTCATCCCGGGCATTACTGCTTTGAACAAAGAGTTCAAAAATAAAAACAAACCAGAAAAAAAATTTAAAGGACTGGGCACCCGGCGAGCGCAAGACCTGACTTTTTTAGGTGATATCTTAAAGTCTCGCGATCATTACAACGCAGCCATCCTTGAATACCAAAAGGCAAAAGAAGAGTCTTCTACTCATTCACCCATATTGTTTAACAAACTAGCTGGCACTTATATTCAAACACGGAAATATGATGAAGCAGAGTTGCTTTTAAAAGAAAGCCTGGAGTATTATTCTGACTTTCACACCACACTCGCTAATCTTGGCGAGCTTTATTTTGTTAGCGAAAGGTTTGACAAAGCGCAAAAATATCTTGAGAAAGCGGTTCGCATCAACCCATTCAATCCTTTCATCCATACCCGATTGATAGAGTTATACGATCGCATGTCAAAGACTGAAGAAAAAAAATTACAAACCCAGTTGTTCAGCTTAATAGATTGAGGTTCTCTGAATGGAAGATTTAGAACTGGCCCAGGAACTGCTAAAGGCCAAAAAAAATGTAGTCGATGAGATACAGAAAGTCATCATAGGCCAAGATGAGGTAATCGAAGACCTTCTCGTTGCGCTTTTTTCTAAAGGCCACTGCCTTTTCGTGGGTGTGCCTGGATTAGCGAAAACCCTTTTAGTCAGCACCCTTGCGCAGGTATTGAACCTCGGGTTCAGCCGAATTCAGTTTACCCCCGACCTCATGCCGTCAGACATAACGGGAACAGATATCCTGCATGAAGATACTGCATCTGGAAAGAGAGTGTTCCAGTTCATCAAGGGTCCTATTTTCTCAAATATAATTTTAGCGGATGAGATCAATCGAACGCCGCCAAAAACCCAGGCGGCTCTGTTACAAGCAATGCAGGAAAAACAAGTTACCGTAGGGGGAAACACTTATCCGCTTGCCCCACCCTTTCTGGTTTTTGCAACGCAAAACCCCATTGAACATGAAGGCACCTATCCTCTACCAGAAGCGCAGCTCGACCGGTTCATGTTTATGATTAACGTGACCTATCCCAGTAAAGAGGAAGAAATCAAGATCGCACTTTCCACCACTTCAGGTCAGTTGCCAGAGTTACAACCTATCCTGAATTCCGAACAAGTTTTAAAATTTCAAGATCTGGTTCCACGAGTCCCTGTTTCCGACCACGTTGCCCGCTATGCAGTGGAACTTGCGCAAAATACCCGGCCACAGCAAAATGGAAACGTACTGGATTTTGTTAAGGAATGGATTGATTGGGGGGCAGGACCGAGAGCGTCTCAATATCTTATCTTGGGAGCCAAGGCAAAAGCGCTGTTGGACAACCGCGTCGCGGCGACAATCGAGGACGTCAAAGCCGTTTCCCGCCAGGTCCTGGAACATCGGATTATATTAAACTTCAAAGCTGAAGCAGAGAATATAAAAGTCACCGATGTCATAGAAAAACTTCTAACTGAGGTTAAACCTTAAATAGCCTCTACAACAAGTTCATGTTCTTGTTTTTGCCCCCCCTTTCCCAAAGAGGATCGGGGTGATTTACATCTATTCTTTTTTCAATAAAAGCTTCGAGCTTTTCCATAACGCCTTCGATATTTTTATTCACCTCGGGATTAGTGAAGCGTAATACCGTAAATCCTTTCGACTTCAAAAAAGCTGTTCTCTTTTTATCGGATACTTTCTCCTGGGTTTCACCGTGGCTGTCCCCATCAATCTCTATCACCAGGCTCAACTGGTGGCAGTAGAAATTAACAATATAGGGTTCAATGGGTTTTTATCGGTTGAATGTCAGTGATTTATAAAATGACATTCTTCTTAAGGCATTCCAGAATATTTTTTCAGCAGGGGTGGGGTTGTTTCGAAGGGTTCTTGCCTTTTCTTTAATGGATACATCATAAGATAATGAGTTACCTTTTGATTTCATGATGAAAAATTTAATATTTTAAAGGAAAATCACCCCAGCCCTCTTTAAAAAAGAGGGAGTCCATATAAAAAGACTAAACCAACTGTTCACTTATTCTTATATAAATCCCCAACGCGAAAACCATCACGGTCTTCCTTATCAATACTCATCTGGCGAGTATCTTCTTCATCGAGTTTGCCTAACGCTTCGGAAACTTCTATCTGATAGTTTTTAACTTTCTGATACAGGGGATGTTTGATATCTAACTTCAGATTGGTGAGAGCAGCGGTGAATTCGCCGGTGCCATCGGGAGTCAGTTTACATACCAGCTCACCGGAATTATCATCGCGGTAAATATCCGTTACTTCCAATGGCGTTTTATTTTTGACATGAAATCCCATTTCACGCAACAGTGTCAACACCGCTCCGCGTCCATAAACACGAAGTGGCAAACATTTTAACAATTCATCCATCAAAGATTGCGCACTCAACTCAATATATCCTCAAAGGGGTAAAGAGAGTAATTATAGACAATGTGTAAAAATAACTCCAAACAAACCGTCATTTTCATTGAAAAATCGCTTTATTATTTCACGCAACCATAATTGCTTAAAGCTCTTCATCGAATTAACCGAAAATAAAATAGGGTCTAAATAAGGCAATCGGTCTATTTGAAACAGATTCACCCCCAGAAGAGCAAAAAATTGTTTAAAACCTTACCTCAACTTAATCCGTCAAAATTTTGTAATACCTTGACAAAGGCCAATAAATTCATTAAGTTAGAGAGAGTGAACTTGAGGGTAACCTGTGCCCGTGAATAAATATTTTCCTGCGATCAATCTGTTTTTTGTCCTCACCATCGCTGTCCTTGCTACATTGTCGGTCAAAATCTGGACACACCCCACTTATCCATCCAGAGTAGATGGAGCATCTGTGGTGGGATCGCCAAAAACCCTGAAGAACTTGGCCGTTAGCCGAGTTGGATACAATGCTGGAACGGTATCTCAGGTAGTTAAAGGAAATATTTTTCGCAAGCAAAGAAGAGAATATATTCCCCCTCCTGCTGTTTTAGCCCGATCCGTTGTAGCGCCTGTTGCCAGAAAACCTGCTTTACCACCACCGACCCTGATTTTGAAAGGGGTTCTGATGCTAGGCGGCACAAAAATTGCTATCCTTGAGGGTAAATACTGGGTTTTTCAAGGAAACCAGAAGACACAAAAGAAAGTTAAGAAAAAGGGCTATTCCTTGGGACAGATTGTAGGAGATTTTGAGTTGATCGAAATAGATAAAAACAGTGTCACCCTCGATGATAAAAAAGGGCGTGTGGTTCAGTTACGTTTGGCTAAACGTTCTCCCGAAAAGATCATTCATAGAGAGGGAACTACTTTTTTCCAAAAAAACAAAAAGTATGACCCGAGAAGATTCAAAGCCACTCCTGTTAAGAATCGCCCTACAAGAACCACTACATCAAAAAGAAAAACCAAGCCCACTGCAAGTGCACCTGCCCCGGCTCCAGCCCCTGTGTTCAGGATCTCAGGAGCAAGAACACCTGCGCCTGCAGCCGTTCATATTTCAGGAAGATAAATTATCATGTTGAAAAAAGTTGACCCAGTTGAGCGAATTTTACTTCGCCACAAAAAGATTTCGGAAAAGGTTTTGCAGGAAGTCAAATCCAACAACCTGCATTCCCATAATTTTCTAGGGAAAACTTTAGTTGACCATGGTTATATCCATACCCAAACGTTACTGGAAACCCTAAGCGCCGAATTACGCTTACCGTATGTCAAAAAAGGTCAATTCCCAAAATCCGGTTTACCTGTCGAGGGCCTGTCAATATCCGATACTTTTTTAAGGGAAAAAGTTATCCTCCCATTACAACTCAAGGATGACACCTTGATCGTTGCAGTTTTCGACCCATTCGACCAATACACTATTGAAGATTTAAAAGTTTCTCTTGGGAAAAACATCCGCGTTGTCTTGAGTAGCGAGCAGGATATTTTGGAATCCATCGAAGCTCACTACGGTGAAGGAGGCAGTTCGGCCATGGACCGCATGGTGGGCGACATCAATGATGATGATCTACATGGTTTAGATTCCCTTGATGAGAGCACGGAACATATTCGCGACATGGCTTCTGAGGCTCCGGTCATCAAACTGGTGAACCACATTATCAGCGAAGCTATTGAGTCACGTGCCAGTGATATCCATTTGGAACCTTTTGATGATGAGCTTGTTTTAAGGTACCGGATTGATGGAATTCTTCACGAGTTCGACCCGCCTCCCAAACGCCTGAGTGCTGCCATCACTACGCGCATAAAAATTATGGCGAAGATGGATATTTCTGAGCGTCGACTGCCCCAAGATGGCAGAATTAAACTAAAAATTCTGGGCAAAGATATCGATATGCGTGTTTCCACACTGCCGACTTTATATGGTGAAAGTGTGGTCATGAGAATACTCGACCGCGGAAGTCTGGTGCTGGACCTGAGTAAAATGGGGTTCCCCGAAAAAATACTCGAACAACTCGAAGAATTGATTCACAAACCCTATGGCAAAGTACTGGTAACCGGCCCCACAGGTAGCGGAAAAACTACCACGCTGTATGCAGCCCTGAGCCAGATCAACACGCCCGAAAAAAAAATCATCACCATAGAAGACCCCGTGGAATATCAAATGCGTGGGATCAACCAGATCCATGTAAAATCTAAGATCGGTCTCGACTTCGCTGGCGGATTACGATCCATAGTAAGGCAGGATCCAGATGTGATTATGGTCGGTGAGATTCGTGATCCCGAAACGGCTGACATTTCGATTCAGGCTGCTTTAACAGGACATCTGGTTTTTAGTACCGTTCACACCAATGATGCGGCAGGTGCCATCACGAGACTCCTCGACATGGGAATCGAAAATTTCCTAATTTCTTCGGCACTATTAGGTGTGCTCGCTCAAAGGTTGGTGCGCGTCATCTGTCCAGACTGCAAAGAAGAATCTTCATTAACCCCAATCCTTCGCACTGAAATGGGGCAAATAGGAAAAGAAGATATCAAAGTTTATCGCGGTAAAGGCTGTAAATCCTGCAGCAACACAGGATTTCGGGGAAGATGTGGAATTTATGAACTGCTGGTCGTTGATGATAATATTCGCGAGCTCGTATTAAAGAAATCAACCGCTCAGGCTATTTGTGATCAAGCGCGACAAACTGGCATGAGAACCTTACGAGAAGATGGTTGGGACAAAGTGATAGAAGGTATCACCACCGTTGAAGAAATTCTTCGCGTCACTTTGAGCGACCGGAACTAGACGGAAAAATATCAGAGAACAAACGCAAAACCTAAAAAACCCGACAAAGGCAAACCATGACGGTTTACTCCTATAAAGCCACGGACAAGAATGGCGAATATGTAGAGGGCGATATCAGCGCGTCTGACTACAAAGGTGCGATACAACAAATCCGCAAGCTGAATTATTTCCCGGTGAAAGTTTCTGAGGGTAAAGGTTTATCCAAACTTTCTTCTGGAATAGCTTTGTCAATGCCGAGTTGGGGTTCTCCTATCCCAGTAAAAGACCTCATGACCCTCACCCAGCAACTCGCGACACTGGTTGATTCTGGTTTGACACTGGATGATGGACTCGCCACCTTAATCAAACTTTCAGAGACAGAAAAAATACGCTCCGTACTTGCTGATGTCCGAAAGCAGGTGCATGCAGGCAGTTCTTTTGCCGATGCCTTGGCAGAACACCCGAATGTTTTTTCCAAGCTGTACATCAATATGATCCGCGCAGGCGAAGCTGGAGGAATCTTGGGGGAGTCACTTGCAAGACTTGCCCTGTTCATGGAAAAGTCTGTCGAGTTGAAAAACAGTATTCGATCAGCGATGGTTTATCCCGCCATTCTGAGTTTGGTCGGTGGTACTGCGGTAATTATCCTCATCACTTTTGTGATACCCCAATTTTCAAAGTTATTTGAAGAAATGGGTGCCGCTCTTCCTCTACCAACCCAAATCATGCTGGGATTGAGTTCTCTAATCATAAATTACTGGCCAGCATTGATTTTGGGGATTGCGGGATTCGTTGCCGCATTTACCTTTTACATAAGGACAAATAATGGCCGGCTCAAATGGGATGGAATGCTTTTAAAACTTCCGCTTTTCGGCCCATTGATCCAAAAGATAGAGGTCTCCCGATTCAGCTTAACACTGGCAACCTTATTAAAAAGTGGCGTTCCCATCTTGCAAGCAATGGGAATCGTGCAGTCTATTTTAATAAACCGGGTTGTTTCAGACTCCATAATAGTTATCCAGCAGGCCTTAAAAAAAGGCAACGGGCTTTCGGGTCCACTCCAAAAGGCGGGAGTTTTCCCTCCAATGGCGGTTCACATGATCACCGTTGGCGAAACTTCAGGATCCTTAGATGAAATGCTGACAAAAGTTTCTAACACTTACGATAAAGAAGTAGAACAATCTATCAAGCAGGTGATTTCCTTGATCGAGCCAATGATGATCTTATTAATGGCTGTAATCATCGGCTTCATTGTTGTCTCCATGCTTCTGGCAATTTTCAGCGCCAACGATATCGCTTTTTAAACAAACTCTACGAAGGAAAATTATGAAGGACAATTTGAAAAGATTTCATCACCTGGGACCACAAGGTTTCACCCTAATTGAGCTCATGGTCGTTATGGTAATTATAGGACTGCTGGCAGCTACCGTGGTGCCCAAGTTCTTCGGACAAGTTGATAAGGCAATGCAACAAGACGCGCAAGCGCAAATCGAACTTTTGGGGCAAGCCCTCGACCTATACCGTTTAGAAAAACATAAATACCCCACCAGCGATGAAGGGTTGGAAGCTATCAAATCCTATTTAAAAAAACATGTCCCGAAAGATCCCTGGGGCAATGCCTATATATATGAGTCCCCCGGCAAAGAAGGTCGTGGATACGATTTAATTTCCCTGGGTGGAGATAATGCGGAAGGAGGAGAAGGAACTGACATAGATATTGTCAGTTGGAAAAATTTTGAATAAACAACGCGCCTTAGGTAAAGACGGTTTCACTTTATTAGAATTGATACTTGTTCTTTTCCTGATGGGACTGATGGCAGGAATTGTTTTACCGTTTGTGGTTTCAACTCTTGACCGCGTTAAACTGCAATCGGAAGCCCGACAAATTTCCTCTGCGTTGCAGTTTGCACGTAGCGAGGCCATCACAAAAAAAACTTTATTCACCTTCAATGCCAATATCGATAAAAATCAATACTGGCTCGCTATCCCAAAAGAAAAAGAAGTCACACAAACAAAAATTCTTGATGAAACAGTACGAATCAAGAACTATCAGGGAGCAGAGGAAACCGTATCTGAGGGAACATTTATTATAAATTTTTATCCGCGCGGTAATTCGAGTGCCGGAACCATCCACCTGCAATCATCCATCGCCGAAAGCGATGCACTTGTTTATGCAATCACCATCGATCCCATTACAGGAAAACCCAGAATCAAGCTCCTTGAAGAATGAACAGGGGTTCTCTCTCCTCGAAGTCGTTGTTGCTCTGATGATAATGGCTGGGGGATTCCTCGCTGTTCTCAACCTTTTTTCAGGAAGTGTGCGTTCTGTCGGTTTTTCAGGCCAATACCTCAAGGCTGTCACCCTGGCAAATTCAAAAATGAATGAACTGGAAATTCAAAACTTTATCGTAGAGGACAGTTCTGGGAATTTCAAAAACGAAGAAAATTATCACTGGGAAGTTAACATCTCTCCCTACGATTCTGACTTGAACAACGAGAAATCGAGGATTCAATTACAGAAAATTTTATTGAAAGTTTTATGGAACGATGACGGACATACTCGCAACATTGAACTAGCAACACTGCGCCTGGAAGGCCAAACCTACCCAGCAGCCGACACACGATTGGAACGGTTATTTTCAGGAGGAGCAGGCAGAACTAATACCGAGGGAGAAGAAGAGACAGCAGCTCCCGAAACTTCTACACCAAGCACAGGAACAGGAACAGGCGTAAATATCAGTGGTTCCGGTCAAACCAATATCAGCGGATCGGGGACGCAGAATATTTGCGGAAATTAATGAGTCCAATAATAAATCGCATTTCAAAAAATCAATCTGGATTCACCCTGCTTGAGCTGATCTTGTCTCTAGCTATTGTTGGGATTATTATTGCACTGGGACTCGGCGGTATCCGCCTGGGGATTAGCGCACGCGATGTTGGGGAAAGGAAGGTCGACACCTATCAGCGTCTACGCATCATCACAGAACAACTCACGCAAAAACTACAATCTACTTATCCTGTTTTTGTTATTCAAAAAGACGGTAGCTCAATCGCACAAAGCCTGTCTTCTTCTAAAAGAATTATGGCATTTGAGGGAGAATCGAATTCTTTAAGGTTTGTTACTTTTGCATCACCCATAACAACGCAAGAATCCCGGATCCACGAAGTAAAATTTTATTTAGGCAAACACCCTGAAACTGAAAAATCGGGTCTTATTCTAATGGAGAAGGATATCTCGAAAGGTGATGTTTTCTCTCGGATAATCCCCAATGCCGAAACCACACGTTATTATTTACTCGCTGAAAATGTTACCGAATTGAAATTCAGATACTATGAAATGAAAAAACTTCCGCCCCAAGAACTGGAGGATTCTAGCAACAGCCCGACCCACAAAGGAAAATGGGTAAACAGAGTTGTTATGGACCCGTTTCTTATCAATCAAGAAGTGCCAACAAACCCTATTCTTGCTTTCGAAAAAAATAATAAAATTTCCTTACCGCGAGCAGTTGAAATAACTCTTGGTATTACCCCTAAGGTGAATGAAGAAAACAAGGATACCCAAGAAGAACCTGAATTGTTTTTTCCGCCACCAATTGTAGTTTTGATCAACTCTGGAATGGAAATTGCAGTTCCTGAGAAGAAGGAAGAAGACAATGAGAAAGCTTAAAGACAATCAGAGAGGTATTGCCCTTATGGCTGTTCTATGGGTTCTGGTCTTATTAATAGCTTTAGCTACCGAATTTGCTTTTTCAATGAAAATGGAGGTCAACACTACCCGAAACTACAAAGAAGACACAGAAAGCTATTATTTATCCAGAGCAGGCCTCAATCTGGCTCTGGCAGAGCTTTTTAAAGAAGCCAAATTCCACTCTATACATGAGGAACATGGTTGGATTACCGGAAATATTATTCCAACTTCTGCCACAAACGAATCCACTCCTTCCCCTGGGCAGGAAAATTCGAATGCAGAGCAGACCTCTGGTCAAGAGGAATTAGAGAAGGGAGAAGCGGTTCAAGATTTTGACATCGTCAACAGAACCGACATTGAACTGGAAAATGGAAGCATCACATATACTATTCGAGATGAAAATGGGAAAATTTCCATTAATTCTGCGAGTAAAAATACTTTGGACAAGCTTCTTCAGTATTCAGGGGTTGAAGACAAAATCGAAAGAAGCACCATTTCAGATTCTATACTGGACTGGATTGACACCGATAAAAATCATCGACTCAATGGGGCCGAAGATGATTATTACCGGACACAAAATCCACCCTATTACGCAAAAAATGGCCCAATAGAAACAATCGATGAACTTTTGAAGATACGCGGCATCACTGAAGAGATTCTTTATGGCCCTAAGGAAAATAATGACGAAAATAAAAAAACAGGGATTGCGGACCATCTCACAGTTTATAAAATTTCCACAGTGAATCCCAATACGGCGAGCAAAGAAGTGTTAAATATTTTATTCCAATCGGAGCAGGCAAATAAAATTTTGGAGAATAGAAATACTAAAGGTTTCCACTCGAACACGCTATCGAACTTTTTCCACATTACTTCTATAGGAAAAATAACCGGCAGTCGTACAGAGCATACCGTGAAAACAATATTAGAAAAGAGAATCTCAGGTGGCAAAACACAAATGATAATTCATTACTGGAATGACAACGTACTGAACTTATGAAATCTGTCTTTTTAGAAAAATCTTTAGGAATGGATATCCGTGAGGACTCCATCAACCTCACCCTTATAGGGAGAAAGCTGCGCCTTGCTGAAGTGCTCGCTGGTGAATTCATAGACTTGAAACTGCTGACAGGAAAGGACGAAAAAGCAGAGAAGCATTTCCTGGATCAGGTCAATCGGTTTCTGGTCGAACAAAACACTTGGCCCGAGTCAGTCATAGTCAGTCTGCCAAGAAGTTTCGTTATGTTTAAAACATTTGAACTCCCGGCACCAGACATGAAAGCTGTTCAAGCAATGGTAGAGTTTGAGTTGGAACGGCAATTTTCATCGGGCTTAGATGAATTGTACTATACCTACCAACTCAATCAAAAATCTGGGAATATTTTCCACATCGCCTCTGCGGCAATTAAAAAAGAAACCGCCAACTATTACCTCGAGCTCATCAAAAAGTTAAACTTAAAAACTACCGTTCTCGACATCTCAACTTTCGCCAACAGCAATCTTGCTCTGCTACAAGAATCTAAGGATTCTGCTGTAACTGCATTGATCGACATCAGCCCACGCGCCCTGGAAATCGTTCTTATTAAAAAAGGTGTTTTAGAGTTCTCTAGAAATAGAACATGGGATAATACAGACATAAAGGACACATACTCAGGGAAAGACAAATCCCCTAGCCAGCTCGATAGCCTTTCCGAGTCCACCACCAAATTAATAATCAGCGAATTGGAGCAAGCACTTTCTTCATGCCGAAATATTGAAGAAAATGAATCAATTGAGCATATTTTTATTTCGGGTGGCGGCACATTGGCACCCCGAGTCATCAAACAACTGGAAAAAGAAACGCAGGTATCGACACAATGTTTAAGCATTCCCGATTCAGTTTCCCCTACCCTGCCCGAGTCTTTTTCAACTTATCATATGATGACGGCTTTGAGTCTGGCCATAAGAGATTCCAGAAAGCAAAGTTTTGAAACCAATTTACTACCCCCGAGCCTGCGGCCAAAAAGAAGAAAAGCAAACCCAAAAACGTCTCTAGTTCTGGCAGCTGTCTTGGTACTTTGCCTTGTAGGATGGATCGGTAGCCAAATACACCATAACAACAAAACCCTGGCATCTTTAAACGGTCAATTAGATGAGATAAAGGGCGAAGTTTCTAACTTGGAAAAGATTGATCTAGAATATATTTCAATCCAGCAGTATGTAGATATCCTCAACGCAATCAATAAACAGCACCCACCCAAGCTTCCGCTCTTGGGAAGGTTGAGCCTGTCACTCCCCAAAGACACGTGGTTGACAAATATAAAATTCCACAAGGGTGAAATGGAAATAAAAGGCTTTTCGCCTTCGGCTTCAAAGCTGATTCCTCTCATCGAAAAATCACCTAGTTTTAAGAAAACAGGTTTTATCGGCACAATAATAAGAGAATCTACAGGTGAGAAGTTTACGATTCGTGCGAAATTGGAATCTAATTCATGACCTTAAACATTGGAAAAAGAGATAAGACTTTTCTTATTGGTGGTGGAGCTTTTGTAGCCTGCTATCTACTTTTCTTTTTAGTGGCGGAACCCATTTATAAAAAACAGATAAGCATTGACGAAAAGATAAAGGACAAAATAAACTTCATTGAAAAATACTATGAAGTCCTGAATCAGACTTCCTACTATCAGGCAAAGGACACAGCAAATAAGAATACTAAAACAACTCTGCAAAAACGCTTTTTCAGCGATAAAGAACCGGGGCTTGCCGCAGCAGGATTGCAAAAATTATTACAAGGATTCTCAAGAGGTGCTGTAACCATTGAAAAAACCCGAGTTGAAAAACCAAAATATGTCGCAAGAATACTCGCGGTTCCTGTTGAAATCACAGTTCGTTCCAGCCTGAAGAATCTCGCTCTATTTTTAATGCGGATTGAAAACCATGAAAAATTTTTAGTCATTGAAGAACTTCGATCACGAAGAATAAACAAAAAGGAACCAGAAGACCTTCAAACACGCCTATTGATCACAGGCTTTATAAAGGAACTGGAACCAAAAAGCGGAAAACCAATATGAAAAAAAATATTTTCGTCACAATCATAATATCTCTATCCCTTCTTTTGCCTGGGTGTAGCTTCAATAAAAAGTCGACTATGGATCGATTGAAAAACAAATCGGATTCCGTCGAGTCCATGAAACTCCCGGATAAAGATTCTTCATCTCGATCACAAAATAATGTCGAACTGATTGACAATAAAAAACTGAAACGAATCAAACCGCAACAGGAAGCTAAAAAAATCCGCGTAACAGGAACCAAGGTTTCCTTACGCCGAGGACCGGGGCCAAAATACTTAAAAATTGGTAATGCGGTAAAAGGCGATGAGTTTGAACTCGTTCGAGTTGAGCGAGGCTTTGACAATGGCAGAACCTGGTATCTAGTTCGTGACAGTCTGGGGAATAAGTTTTTTATAGCAAAAAATTTGACCTCTATCGTCAAAAAAACTCCGGCCACTATACGCGCTGAAGCTCCCATGTTTCCCAAAGGGGATACCAACAAAGTTGAAAAAGTAGAACTGCAAAAAAAGCAGGATGCGTCTCTGGATCAAATCCAAACCCTTGTAGACGTAGAGCCCAAGCTCCCTGAAGAGCTTCGGGAAGCGAAACATATCACTCTAAATTTTGAAGGTACTGAACTTTACGATGTCATCACAACGTTTTGCGAATTACTAAAAATTGACTATGTAATTGAAGGAAGCGTTGAAGGTAAAGTCACACTTCAGACTTTCAATAAAATTCCAGTTGAAGACTTATATTCCGTACTCGAGCAGATTCTCGCGTTAAACAATGTTGCGGTTGTAAGAAGTGGAAACTTTTATCGTTTTCTACAAGCACCTGATGCAGCAAAGAAACCTTTAAGCATTCATTATGGCAATGACCCGAACATCCCTGATAAAGAGCGCATGATCATACAGATCGTGCCTCTACGATACATCTCGGTCGAGTCCATGAAAAAAATTATCAGTCCGTTGTTGACGACCAATGCAAGTTTCATTGAAATACCCGAGACCAATAATCTGATGATGATAGAAATGGCCTACAACGTGAAACGTATCATCAAAGTTATACAGGCCTTGGATATTGACAAGTTAGCTTCGTCAGATATTCAGCTTTATAAATTACGAAATGCTGATTCGGAAACGTTGGTTAAGGAACTTGAGGAAATTTTCACATCCATGGGATATAAAGAAGCCCTTGGCGATTCACTTTCTTTCCTTTCACTCACCCGTCTCAATTCCGTGTTGGTTGTAAATGCTTTTGACAAAATTTTACCGACAATAGAGTTCTGGGTGAACCGGCTCGACCAGCCTGTGTCCGAAGGTGAGGTAAGTACCTTTGTCTACTATGTTCAAAATGGTGATGCTTCAGCTTTGTCCGGCTTGTTGAATGGAATTTTTACCGGAGAAGGTACCACGGATACAGGAAATAGTTCTTCCACTACGGAAACTAATACCGCAGAGGCAAATATATCAGGAGCAACAACTCCTGCATCAACCAGTGCAACCCGCCCCAATCTGGAGCTAACCGGCGGCATCAATGATGATATTGAGGGAGAGATCACGATCATCCCTGATCCAGACACAAATTCTTTGATAATTCGGACGAGCCCAAGAAACTATCCAGCAATTTTGTCACTTATCAACAAGCTTGATCTGTTTCCACAGCAGGTTTTGATTGAAGTACTCATTGTTGATCTTTCCGTGGATGAAACAACAAAAATTGGCCTTGACTGGGCAGCGAAAGGTACGGCCGGGTCAACCACCGTGCAAGGAAGCGTAAATCAAGCTACTACCGGAGCCACTCTCGGAGATTCTATCGGCGCAGTTACAGCTTCATTTCTACAGGGTGGAAGCTTCATTATCGGCGACCCAGAAAAAGTCATAGCTCGGTTACAGGTTTTTGCGTCCGACTCCAAAGCTAACATACTTGCGAACCCCATACTTGTGACCACCGACAACAAAGCGGCAAACATTGCTATTACGGATGAAATTCCTATCGTGCAGGAGGCATCAACACCATCTGGCGGTGGCGCGGTTGTTACCAGTTCCGTAGAGTACCGTAGCGTTGGAATTAAACTGGAGATCACACCAAAGATCAACTCCGATAACTACGTCAATTTAAAAATCCTACAGGAAATTTCCAGCCGAGGTGCCGATGTAGGAACCCAGCCTTCTTTCAACACCCGCCAGGTCAATACCGAAGTGGTCTTGAAGGATAACCAGGTTCTTATAATGGGTGGCTTGATGCGAACGGATTCGACGGATACAGTTTCGGGTGTGCCCTTCCTGAAAGATCTACCCTTTGTTGGAAAGTTGTTTGGTACAGAATCGACCACTCTTAAAAAGACCGAGTTGATGATTTTCATCACGCCTCATGTCATTTCCAACAATGAAGACTCGCAATTCGTGACCCGCCAATTCAAAAATCGGTTGCGTGGACTTAAAAAAAATAGTCGCTCCTAAAATGGGCTTCTAAATTTAATTGATATGTGGATTTCAGTGTAAAGGAACTTGGCTTATTGTTTTCTTGAAAACTCAAAAAACCTACGGATCCTCAAAAATTGGCACTTGAGGAGTTTTTCAGTAATTTATTAAAGCTATTTTTTTTCTCATTTTTCCCTCCTCGAAACCCCATAAATGGCTTGAATTCATGGTCGATCTAAAGCATTATATAGTTTATTTTTAATATATAATTTCATCGTGTTTGCCCCTCAATGGCATAACAGGATTGGCTATTCGGAAAAAACTCAACAAAACACACGTATCCGCCAAAATGAATATGACTAAATCCAAATTTGTTAATAGTTTAGAGTTGATCGGTGGCACTCCATTAGTTAAACTAAATAGCGTTATCCCTGAAAATGGAGCCAATATCTATGCCAAACTGGAGTTTTTTAATCCGGGAGGCAGCGTAAAAGACCGAATCGCTTTAGCTATGGTAGAAGATGCCGAGGAAAAGGGCATTTTGAAGCCAGGCTCAACAATAATTGAGCCCACAAGTGGTAACACGGGTATTGGTCTGGCATTGGTTGGGGCTATTAAAGGCTATAAAGTCATTCTCGTCATGTCTGAAAATATGAGTACTGAACGACGAATGATTCTGGAAAGTTTTGGTGCAAAAGCAGAATTGAGCCGTGCCGAGTTCGGTATGGAAGGCACTATAGAACGAGCAGAAGAATTACTTGCAGAGAATCCCGGTTATTTCATGCCGCAGCAGTTTAACAACCCGGCCAATCCGGAAGTCCACAGGAAAACAACCGGGCCTGAAATCGTTGAGGCGATGGATGGAGAATCGGTAGACGGTTTTGTAGCAGGAATCGGCACCGGAGGAACTATAACCGGTGTGGGAGAAATTTTAAAACAACATTATGGTGAAGTGAAAATAGTAGGCGTGGAACCTGCAACTTCGGCAGTATTATCTGGAAACCCGCCAGGCCCCCATAAAATTCAGGGTATTGGGGCAGGTTTCAAACCCAATGTTTTAAACTTTGACCTTTTGGATCGCATCCGACCTGTTTCCGATGAAGATGCCTTTCTTTTTTCTCAAAGACTTGCCAAAGAAGAAGGGTTACTCGTAGGCATATCATCCGGGGCCGCCTGTTGCGCCGCCAACGAGGTTGCAAAAGAGCTGGGTCCTGGCAAAAACGTAGTCGTTATACTGCCTGACACGGGAGAGCGATATTTCAGTTTCAACCAATATTTTTAACTGCATATAAATATACTCAACTTATAAAGTTGGGCTGTCTATTTATCATTATGAGGAATTGTTGGAATGGGTTATGTAAAAGGCTTGATCTGCAAAGAGTGTAAAAGAGAATATGCTAAAGAACCAATCCATGTTTGTGAATATTGTTTTGGTCCGCTTGAAATCAATTATGACTATGAAGGCATTAAAAAAGTCGTAAGCAAAAAATCTATCGAGTCTGGCCCGCCCTCTATGTGGCGTTATCAGCCACTACTGCCCATTGACGAAGATCCTAAAGTGGGCCTAAATACAGGCTTCACTCCATTGGTGCGCGCAAAAAACCTGGGTAAAGCTCTGGGAATAAACAATCTTTATATAAAAAATGACAGTGTCAATCATCCTACATTTTCCTTTAAAGACCGAGTGGTCGCGGTAGCGGTTTCAAAAGCTATCGAGTTTGGGTTCGACACGATATCATGTGCTTCAACTGGAAACTTAGCAAACTCTGTTGCCGCTCACGCTGCAGAGGCGGGATTGAAAAGCGTGATTTTTGTTCCTGACGGACTGGAAGCGGGAAAAATTCTCGGCACCCTAATTTATGGAACAAAGTTGATAGCAGTTAAAGGGAGCTACGATGATGTCAACCGCTTATGCAGCGAAATTGCCGTCAATCATAAATGGGCTTTTGTAAATATCAACATTCGTCCCTATTATGGAGATGGTTCCAAATCGTATGGTTATGAAATCGCCGAACAACTGGGATGGAAAACTCCAGACAACGTTGTTGTTCCTGTTGCTGGCAGTTCACTGATCACAAAAATATGGAAAGCATTTCACGAATTCGAAATGCTAGGACTTGTAGACAAGGTACAAAGTAAAATTTTTGCTGCACAGGCTACCGGTTGTTCACCCGTTACCACCGCTATCAAAAATGGCAGTGAAAATATTACCCCTGTAAAACCCAACACCATTGCCAAGTCCATCGCAATTGGTAATCCCGCTGACGGCTATTATGGAATTAAAACAGCCAACACAAGCGGCGGCTACGGTGAAGATATTAACGATGAAGAAATAGTCAAGTCCATGAAGCTGCTTGCAGAAACAGAAGGCATATTTACAGAAACCGCTGGCGGCGTGACGGTAGGAGTTACCAAAAAATTAATCGAACAAGGACGCATTAAACCCGATGAGACGACAGTAATCTGTATCACCGGGAATGGACTTAAAACCCAAGAAGCTCTGGCCGGCTGCTTTGACGCACCAGCTGTGATAGAGCCTAATGTAAATAATTTTGAAGATTTTTTTGCCAACAGTTTAACGGTTTAAAAGGAGTAAAGAATGGCTGTAAAAGTAAGAGTACCAACCCCATTGATGAAGTTGACCGATAACAAGAGTGAAGTAACTGCTGAGGGTTCCAATATAACTGAAATTCTCAACAACCTTGAGTCACAATTTGCAGGCATTAAAGAACGCATCTGCGAAGAAGATGGCTCTCCGAGAAGGTTCATTAATATTTATCTCAACGAAGACGATATCCGTTTTCTTGATGGGGAAAAAACTGCTGTAAAAGACGGTGATGAAATTTCAATCATTCCTGCTATCGCGGGTGGAGCTAACTGATGTTCGACTTTTCTGATGAGCAGGTTGAACGATACAGCCGCCATATCATTCTCCCCGAAGTAGGAGGCGAAGGCCAGAGCAAACTTCTAGAGTCCAAAGTACTGCTTGTTGGTGCCGGTGGACTAGGCTCGCCCGCTGCTTACTATCTTGCCGCAGCGGGAATCGGCAATATGGGAATCATCGATTTTGATACGGTTGATCTTAGCAACCTGCAAAGACAAATCATCCATAACACCGAGCGCATAGGCATGCTCAAAACTGAGTCTGCAAAGAAAACCATTGAAGCTCTCAATCCGGATGTCAAAGTAACTGTATTCAATGAAAAAGTAACTTCAGAAAATATTATGCGCCTGTTTGAAGGCTATGACTACATATTGGACGGCACTGACAATTTTGCCACTCGTTACCTCATCAATGATGCTTGTGTGTTGACCGGAAAAACCAATATTCATGGCAGTATTTTCCGATTTGAAGGTCAGGTAACTGTCTTCAAACCAAATGATGGCCCTTGTTATCGCTGTTTATACCCTGAACCACCACCACCTGGCCTTGTACCCAATTGTCAAGAAGGCGGTGTACTTGGTGTTTTAGCAGGCATAATTGGGAACCTGCAAGTTGTGGAAACTTTGAAGCTTATTTTGGGTCAAGGAGAAACACTGGTCGGGTCATTGCTCTTGTACGATGCGCTAAAAACCGAATTCAGAAAATTAAAACTTAAAAGAGATCCAAAATGTCCTATCTGTAGTGATAACCCCACGATCACCGAACTAATCGATTACGAAGAGTTCTGTGGACTGTCGCGCTGATAAAAACTTTTAAATTCACCCATTGTCCAAGTAAAATATTCAGGACAATGGGTTAAATTTTTTCTGAAACAATTATATGTCATCAAAACCACTGAGCTTTCCAATTCCTTTTGAGGTGCAGGCCCCCACTTGCCCAGTCATTACCGACAAATCGGTATTAGACGCAATTGGAAATACCCCTTTAATTCGCATCCATAACCTTGGCAAAGAATATAAGAATGTTGATATTTATGCCAAGGCCGAATGGAAGAATGCCGGTGGCTCGGTGAAATCGCGTCCCGCCCTCAAAATGATCGAGGACGGAGAGAAATCCGGAAAGCTGACCAAAGATAAAATCATTCTCGATTCCACATCTGGCAACACCGGTATCTCTTACGCACTGATAGGGAAAATTAAAGGCTATAAAGTCAAACTCGTCATGCCAGCCAACGTCTGCAAAGAAAGAAAAGGTCTGATGGCTGAATTTTATGGTGCAGAAATCGTCACTTCAAGCCCATTTGAAGGATCCGATGGTGCAATTATACTCGCCCGTGAAATTTATGAAAAAGATCCCGATAAGTATTTCATGCCAGACCAATATAACAATGATTCCAACTGGAAAGCCCATTACGAAACGACAGCACAGGAAATATGGAAACAAACAAATAACCGTGTAACCCATTTTATTGCGGGGATCGGAACAGGCGGAACAATTATGGGGACTAGCCGGGGCCTACGTGACCTCAATCCCGACATTAAATGCTACGCAGTTGAACCCGCAGAATCTTTGCATGGACTCGAAGGGCTAAAGCATATGGAATCATCCATCGTTCCCGGAATCTATAAGGAAGAAGAGCTGGAGGGCAAAATCAGTGTCCCAACCGAAGAAGCCTACGACATGGTGGAGACACTGGAAAAGCAAGAAGGAATTCTTGTTGGCCATTCATCCGCAGGGGCTTTGGTGGGCGTTCTCAAGCTTGCAGCAACAATTGAAAGTGGAGTGATTGTTACCGTGTTCCCCGACAGCTGCGAAAGATGCTACGTCAATTTTGGACAAATCAAAAAAAACAACGAGAACGAACCTACTCATAAGATACCCAATGCCGACTAGCCCTCATCAATGAGCCGCTTCCAAAAACATATTTTCATCTGCATTAACGAAAGAAAAGCCGATGACAAAAGAGGTTGTTGCGCATCAAGAGGTTCGCTTGACCTTCTTGATCACATCAAGGGACGCGTTCACGAATTAGGATTAAAGGGGGAAATTCGGATAAACAAGGCCGGGTGCCTAGATGCCTGCGCCCAAGGCCCCACTCTGGTCGTCTATCCTGATGCTATATGGTACGCTCCACGTACGAAGGAAGATATGGATGAAATCCTAACAGAACATCTCCAGAACGATCACCCCGTAGAACGACTAATCATACCATTCAAGTAATAACAGTTTAGCTTTCCACTCTAGATTGCTCTAACCTTATCTGCGATTGACAGAGCTTGTAGAAAATCCCTTTTTGCTGCAGAAGTTCTTTGCGCTTGCCAAATTCTACGACTTCACCTTTTCTTAAAACCAAAACTTTATCGACATGCATTAATGTCGATAACCGATGAGCAATTATGATGCTCGTCCGTCCGCGTGTCATTTCTTTAATTCCACTCTGAATTTGACGCTCCGTTTCCAAATCAACATTAGAAGTTGCTTCATCAAGTACCAGTATTTTTGGTTCGGCCACAAGCGCTCTGGCAAAAGACAACAACTGCCTTTGCCCTGAGGAGATATCACCCTTATTCAACACCTGTTCATATTTGAATGGAAGATTGTTGATGAAGTTATGCGAACTGACCGCTTGAGAAATTGACTCTATCTCCTCTTGTCCCATTTGTTGGTTTCCTAATCGAATATTATCCAAAATACTCCCAGAAAAAAGAAACACATCTTGTTGCACCAAGGCAATTTGCCTTCGCAAATCATATTTATTGATATCCTTTATAGAACGGCCATCAAAAAGAATATCGCCCTTTGCTACATCATAAAACTGGCAAAGAGCGTTAATAATAGTGGACTTTCCTGAACCCGTAGCACCGACAATAGCAAGACTCTCGCCCGCTTCTAAAGAAAAAGATAAATCCTTCAAAATAAAACGTTCTTCTTTATAAGCAAACCAAACATTCTTAAATTCCACAGCACCCTGTAATTTGAAATCATTTTTTGACGGAACGGATTCAGGTATTTGCTCCGGAGTATCGAGCAATTCAAAAATACGCTCAGATGATGCCATAGCAGTTTGTATAATATTAAATTTTTCAGCAAGGTCACGGATCGGTTCAAAAAACTTTTGCAAATATTGAATAAATGCGACTAGAATTCCTAATTGAATCTCATCCTGAACAAACCGTCCACCGCCATACCAAAAAACCATCGCGATCGCCAGGGAACTGAAAAAATCAATAGACGGCATGTAAAAGGCATTGTATTGAACAGTTCGAAGATCCTCCTTCAACCGCTCTCCATTGACAGACGAAAATTTTCCATAATTCATAGCTTCACGGTTGAAACACTGAACTGTATCAACTCCTGAAATATTTTCTTCTAAATAAGAATTGAGCTCTGAAACATGAATACGATTTTTTCTTAGTGCATCCCGTGCCCGAACTCGATACATCCTTGTTGCAGTCGCCAAAAATGGAAATACAATACAAACAACCAGAGTAAGTCTCCAATCGAGATAAAACATGACACAGAAAATTCCAAAAAGCGTAAACAAATCGCTAAAAACAAGGATAAGTCCTGAAGTCAGCATTTCATTCAGCACCTCCACATCGTTCACCACACGGGTAATCATTCTTCCAATCGGGTTCCTGTCAAAATAGGAGAACGACATTTTGTGGAGATGAGCAAACACCTTTGAACGAAGATCGAACATGACCTTCTGCCCAATGATCTGCATGAGATAAGTCTGGCAAAACTGGAATATGAAAGAAAAAAACAACACTGACAAATATACAGCGGCAATGGCATCCAAGCCTTTCATATCGCCTGCTTTTATATGATCATCAATAACGACTTTAGTAAGGTAGGGGCCGGCAAGATTCAAAACCGAAACTACCAAAAGGAGTAAGATGGCAAGAGCCACCAAACTCGAATAGGGTTTTAAATGGACAAGAACCCTTTTAAACAAAATCCAATCTTTATACCTATGACCTTCGTTTTGGAGCATTAAATAATGATCTCCATTTCTCTAGCTAATTCCTGACTCTGAAATAAACCGGCATATATTCCACCCGACTTTACGAGTTGAGAATGGTTTCCCTGTTCAGAAATGCCTCCATCTTCCATAACAATAATATTATCGGCATTCAATATCGTAGAGAGACGGTGGGATATTATTATCTTTGTCGTATCTGAGAAATGTATTTTTAAATTACGCAACAACTCCTCTTCCATTTCAGAGTCAAGATTAGAAAATGAATCATCAAGAATCAATAATGATGGCTTCTTAAATAAAGCGCGGGCCAAGGCTATTCTTTGTTTCTGACCTCCAGACAAGGTGACGCCTTTTTCGCCAATCATAGTTTCCAAATGGTCAGGAAAACTCTCTAAGTCAGAAGTCATTCCGGCAATTTCAACAATTTTTTCAATCTCCAAATCGGACGCATTTTCCCTTCCCAACGCGATATTATTCCTAATAGATGTTGAGAAAAGAAAAGGTTCTTGACTCACATAGCCAATATAATCTCGCAATCCTTTTAAGGGTATTTCTTGAATTGATTTTCCATCAATCCAAATATCACCCGAGGCAGGATCATAAAATCGAAGTAACATTCTTGCTAAAGTTGTTTTGCCAGAACCAATCACTCCAACAATACCGAGAGTTTGCCCACAGAATATTGAGAGGTCGATTTCTTTTAAGGCCTCATGAGATTCACTTGAATACTTAAATCGAATACCAGATATCTTAAGGTCACCGTTACTAGAAGGAATACAATCTCCTCCCATATCAACAATTGAGGACCTTGCCAAAAATATCTCATTAACTCGCGCCATACCAACAAGGCCTTTTTGAGTCAGATTGAAGACATAACCTATTCCCATCATCGGCCAGGACAAAAGCATCAGATATCCATTGAAGGCAACAAACGAGCCCAAAGTAATGTCATCAGCGATCACCGCCCTACCCCCCATCCAAAGAGAAATCATGCCCGCAACCCCAACCGCAAAAACCATGGTAGGGGTAAATATTCCGAACATTTGGGTAACGCGGAGGTTCTTTCGAATGTATTCCTTATTTAACTTATTAAATTTATCCTTCTCATTTTCTTCCTGCACAAACGCATGCAGCACTCGTATACCAGAAAGGTTTTCCTGTACATGCTCAGTAATTTTCGACAAATGTTCTTGCACGGCCTCATGTCTTTTTCCAATTTCTTTAACAAACGAAAAGAACAAAATGGAAACGATCGGCAAGGGAATGAAAACTTTAAGAGTCAATTCAGCATTAATCCAGACCATCATGGTCACTGCCATAATAATAACGAAAACTGCATCAATCAAAATCAATATACCTAGACCAAAAAACTCACGAACCGCCCTCAAATCATTTGTAGCGCGGGACATAAGGTCCCCGGTCTTTTGTTTTTGGTACCACAATCTATCCAGAATGAGCAGATGACTGAAAAGGTCATTTAAAATATCAAACTCAATCTTTCGGGAAAGGCCAAACATATACTTACGCCATCCATAACGCCCCACCACCAGAACCAATGAAATCAAAAACAGAAAAAGAACATACTTTAACAGTTGTTCGGTTGCAGGCTTTTGCGGAAGAATATCAACGAATTCTTTTATCAACCACGGAACCATCAGTGTCATGCAATCGGCAACAATCAAAGCAACAATACCAAACAGAAATTCTCTGTGGTATTTTCGAACATACGGAAAAAATGCTTTCAGGTTATTCAAACCCAGCTCCAGAAGTTAAACATAATTAGAATTTAATGATTTTAAATGACTTAGGAAAAACTGAAGAACCAACAACGAATTGATTAAAGTTTATTTCTTAGGAAGGGAAATTACAAAATAATTTCTCACTGTTTTCGCGGCGACAAGTTGGTTCGCAAATTCACTCGCCCTGCTTTTTGATGCAAATTGCCCCACTCTCAGCTTATACCAATGACCACCCGATCTTCTTTTTGATTTAACAATATACAAATCTTTAACCCCTTTCCCCTTCAATCTCCTCACCAGCTTATTAGCTTGCTTCGCAGATATCACAGCCGCAATTTGCACCGTATAAACTCGGTTGTCTTCTTTAACTTTAGATGAACCTCTTGCAGTAGAAGATCCCTTCTGAGAAACAAAATCCCCCTGTCCATTAATTGGAAACCATATCTCCTTAAACCCTAGCCCAATAAGGATAATCACAAAAATTACTACAAAACTACCAAGCTTAATTTTTAAAGGGAGCTTCCCAAACATAAAAGCACTATCAAGAGCTCGCAACAACATCCACTTCCCAATATTTTTAATAACCCGTGCCGACCATGCTAGTCCACTCCACAACAGGGAGACTTTAGATGCAACCAGTCTCATTTCAACTTTCAAATGTTTCAGGTCCTGCAAATCCTCTTTTCTGAACAGTTTTATTTTTTTCAACTTATATGAAATCCGAGTCTCATCAGACTTCGATTTCAACTCAGCCTGTTTAGCTTCGGGCAATAAATAAAATATTTCTTTACATTTTCTATGCAAATCTGGAGATACCCCCATAAGATTTCCATCACTAAATGATTGCGCCAAAATGATTTTCAACTGATCTCCTTCAGGGGGAGAGAAGTCCAGAACCTTTACATAGAATTTTAAGGCTCGTACATCCGTCCGTTGATGGGTCAGATATATGGGCAGAACAAACCTAATAATCTCATCGGAAAGATCACTCCCCTCTTCCAGAGCGCTCAAGAAAAGTGATTCTGTTTGTCCGGACCATTGCCGAGCTTTTAGAAATAATCCTGCTAAATAGGAAGTGAGAACAGGATCGTGCTTTTCTTCTTTATGAAACATAATTAGCAGTAAGTCCATTTCCTGCGGATTCAATTCCTGCCCTCTATTCAAGATGGATAGGAGAGGCTTTCGAAAACGCGAGTTTTGTGGACTTTGAATAAATGCCTGCACATATACATTTAATGCCTTTGGTGTTTCTTCTCCTATAGAAAGAAGGTAATCAGCAAATTGCAGGACACTTAAATTTCGGTAGCGTTTTCCAGTAGCTGGTAAAAAATAGGAGGAGTAAGTGAACTCAATCAAATTTTCAAACTGGCTTTTTATATTTCCAACAACTGATTTTGGGGGAATATTTTTCAAACCATGGAGTGAATTATAGAATCTTTGTTCGCCCAGCATGCCGTAGCCAACAAAACCAAAAAACAGGCAAACTAGAAAAATTGACCACTGGATAGCTAAATCGTCAAACATGACAAATGGCAGAGCCACTTCATGGAGAAAATAAAGAGACAAAAACCCAACTCCAAAGACCAGAAAGATCGACACTGTCAACCTAGCCAAATAAAATTTAAGAGTCTGAAACAACATATTTATTTAGGGATTTGAAGGGGTTTCAACAGATTCTGTTTCTTGAAAAATTTCGGTCGCACTTTCCAGTTCCGTATCTACAATGGGTAAAGGGGAAAGATCCACATCCTCTTTTACCGCTACCTGAATATTTTCTAGAGAGAACTCCCCGGGCATACGTCCCGTTTCTACATCGACCGTTACAAATTTAATATTCTCCGGAACGGGGAACTTGACCCTGGTTTTCCCTGCAAGAGCTTTTTGCATAAAATATACCCAAATAGGTGCTGCCGCACTCGCCCCTGTCAAACCTTTTCCCGATGTAGTTTTCATCGAAGCGTTATCATCGAACCCCACCCAAACCGATGTAGAAATATCTTTTGTAAATCCATTAAACCAAGCATCTTTAAAATCATTCGTGGTACCCGTTTTTCCTGCAGCCGGATGCTTGAACCCCATCCTTCGGATGATTCTGCCCGTCCCCCGATCGACAACCCCCTGCATCATATCCAACAACGGGTAAAGCGTGTCAGGTGAGAACTGTTGCACCCCTTGATAAAAGTGCTCATAAAGGCGGTTACCCTGAAAATCTTCTATTTGTTGAATCAAATAAGGCTCATTATATATTCCCAGATTAGCGATCACACTGTATGCGGATGCGATTTCAAGAGGCGCAATTCCCGACGTGCCTAAAGCAAGAGAAAGGTTTTTTCCTAAAGGGCTTTTAATTCCAAATTTTCGTGCAGTGCGAATGACCTTTTCCGGCCCTACTTGTTGCATGAGCTTAGCAGATACAACGTTGATGGATTTCAACAGAGCTTTTTTAAGTACAATACTTCCAGCAAATTCTTTATCAAAATTTTGCGGCTCCCAAGGTTTTGACCCTGGAATTTCTATTGTGACAGGCTCATCAATAACAACGGTTGCTGGGGATAGGCCCAAGGTTTCCATTGCTGTCAAATAAACGAAGGGCTTAAAAGAAGACCCCGGAAGTCTATTATTTGAAACAGCTCGATTAAACTGACTATGGGAATAGTTTCTCCCTCCTAATAAAGCTTTGACTGCCCCGCTTTTATTCTCAATAGCTACCAGAGCCACTTGTAGTTTCTCTGACCCAGGTTCTTTTTTTACTTTCCCTTTTAAAGCTTCCAGATGATTGCGGGCTCCACGCAAAGCAAACTGTTGGTATCGCGTATCCAATGTGGTAAAAATCTTTAACCCACCAAAATGCACTAATTCTTTTCCATAATCTTTTTCAAGTTTAGCCAACACTTCATTTACAAAGTAAAGATTAGGGTTGGATTCAATTTTGGGGTTCGCAAGATCAAGAATAGAATTTAGCGCTTCTTCTCTTTCGCTATTTGAGATTAGCTTTTCTGAAACCATTCGTCTCAACACATAATCCGTTCGCTTCATCGCTCTTTCATAATGGACAAATGGATTAGCATTATTTGGAGAGTTGGGCAGACCCGCGAGCATAGCTGCCTGCAGAAGAGTTAGCTCTCGCGCTCTTCTTTTAAAATAGGTCTGGGCAGCTTCTTCTACCCCATATGCCCCACTGCCAAAGTAAATTTGATTACCATAGGCCTCCAAAATTTGTTCTTTGCTAAAAGTAACTTCCAATTGGAACGCTATCAACAACTCCTTAATTTTCCTTATCCAATTACGCTCAAAGGAAAAAAATAAATTTTTAGATAGCTGCTGTGTTATGGTGCTGCCTCCCTGCGCAATCCTCTTAGTTCGCAAGTTGGTTAGCAATGCCCTAATAAGGCCTCGATGATCTATTCCGCTATGCTTATAAAAACGCGAATCTTCAACGGCTATTATTGCTTTGAAAAAATTAGGTGAGATGTCCTCAAAAACTACAGGATGCCTTTCCCCCAAAACCTTAATGCGTTCACCATCAGCAGAATATATCTCAGTAGGTAAGCTTAAATTGATGTGCGCCAGGCTTTGCGGGAGCTGTGGCAGATCTTTACTTAACCAAATATAAAGACCCCCAACGGTTAAAATCGAAACAAGAATCAAGGTGACGATTACCAGATTCAGAAATTGTAGGAAACGGCCGATCAAGGAATCACCTCAAACGAAATTTGTGGTTCAGCTAGACCCAAAATATCCGACCTATCAATCTGAGACATTATGTTATTTGCCAATTCCAAAGCAACGGGTATGAATAGAACACCCGTGTAGTAGTCCGTATCGTATTCAATTCCAAATACAAGATGCTGCTCCTCTCCTGTCACAACATCAGAAATTCCGACCCGGGAGATATGATAGTTTTTCTCCAAAAACCAACGGGGTTCTGGGAAAACTGCCTTTTGAGTAACCGAGTCCAAACTTTTTAGTACGGGTAATACCTCATCAATCTCAAAAATACGATTTCCCTTAAAATCTGAATCTTCAAGTGTCCCTCGCTTTATGGAGCGAGTAGCGTGAACTTCCGATATCGTATCAACGGATAAGAATATTTCGTGGGCGGGAATGTTTTTTTGGTCAAGGAACTGAAGAGTTATCCAAGGGCCGAATCGTTTTAACAAAACACGTTCCCAGTTTTTCCCAGAATCGAGGTTGATCAAATCATACGGAGAAATGATTTGTTCTGATCCCAGGCCAGGAAAATCAAAATAAAGGTGAAGAAATTTTTCGCGCGTTACCACCAAAGGAAAACCTGGAGAAACATTTTCAAACAGCTGTTTGAGAGAAGAAATACCTGAGGCATTTTCTTCCTGAATATCCAGGGAAGAACGGATGGATTGAATTTGGGCTTGTGCTATGAGTGACTGCCTATCTCGCTCCCACATTCGACCTAATTGGGGCCGCTTGTGGTTTTGCCACTTTAAGTAATAACCGACACTTTTTTCAAACAGGTTGGCATAAAACTCAAGGAAAATAAAAGCGGAAAGAATGACCAGCCCTGCAACACTGTGCCACGACCTTCTGACACCAGCAAATTTCACAAATTTTTATCTCACGGTGATTTTATTAATAGCTCGGGTTACTATTTTAAGCTTGTCTATCTTCTCTTGCAAAGCTTTTTTATCCAGCTTTTTCCTACCCGGCTTTCTTTTAGCTTTCGGCTTCGGAGGGGTTTTTATTTCAATTTTTATTTTAGGTGTTACCTTTCTTTTGTCTTTACGCCCTTTACCCGCGCTATCTGATAGTCGGCTGACCACTCTTCCCGTTTCAACAATCTGACCTATCGAATCCATACAATCTTTTTTCAGACGAGGCGGCATTTTTCGAAACAAGGTCAGAATGCGTTTTTCGGCATCATTAATTGTCATTAATCCTTGATAACCCGGGTCTTTAAAAGTCACCTGACCGAGTTTAAAGTCGATCGATTGCACCTGGACAGTCTCTCCTTTATTTATTTTATCAAGAGGAGCAATATCATTAGGTTCAATCTCGGTAGTTAACAACTGTTCCAGTGAGATATTACCCAAGCGAGCAATTTTTACCAGAACCGAAACGGGCGCATCTCTCTCCCCAGCTTCGTACCGCACAAAAGTCCGGAACCCAACCTTTAAAATATCTGCCATCACAGATTGGGTACAGCCTAACTCTTTGCGAATGGTCTTTAGGTTTTTGGCTAAAACTGACATAGTTTCCCCAAACTTTATGCATTCTCTACGTATTTTTACGGTTACTTATATTTTAGTACCTGACATAGCTTATTTCAATATAACTTTACACATTCCAGAATCTGAAAAATTACCCCCAAGTATTTGTTAAAAAGAACTAGGTAGAGATAGTTAAAACTTCTTTAAAATCAAAAAAGTCAAAAAACACACCTTTTTATGGATTACGTCAAAAAAAATAAAGGTTTCCAGAACTCTTTAATAACACTACAAACCTTTATAAAAAAAGGCGTACTCAGAATCTCCCTGATATAAATAAAAATGGCATAGGTTTTGCTAATTAGATACTAAACCATTATTTTTTTAACAAAACCTCGGGAGTTTACGAACATGGATTCATTTTTTGAAAAGGAATATGAAAACTTAAATGATGCCATCTTAAAGGCCATTGTTTCTTCTAAAGAAGTTCAAAAAATACTTGTAAAACTTAAGGAGCAAGAAGAAATTGATAATATGGCGGTTTTAAACCTTTTCCTCAGCTTGGATGAGTTGTACGAAATGATATCCGAAAAGGACAATAATTCCATCTCATATAAACTAGAGCCTGTGGAATCGAAACAATCTGCTGGTACAGAAACCAAAAAAGAAATTCCCTCACCTATCAAAAGTGGAAATATTATTGATGGAAAAGCGTTAACCCTAAATGAGACACTTTTTGAGAATTTTTACCAGGGGAGATTTAACGAGGAGACTTGGGTAAAGAAGGCGCGCATCCAGCTATAATTTTTTTATCGCCGTATACCTTGAACTAGTTTTTGAATATTTTGGAATCACAAGAGATATATTTTATCTGTTTTAAAGGAACAACAAAAATCTCATCGGCGGTGGTAACTTCAAACAACTCTAAGTCATCACTGAAACCATGCTTTTCCGTGGTTTCCAATACCAACTCCTGCCCATCCACAAATACAATTTTTAATCTGTACTGCATTTTGATTCCCTTTCTATGAAATGGGGGCACTTGAATGCCCCCCATTCCGCTCTATAATAAATCAGTTTGGATGAGCCACACTCTCAAATTTTTTCGACAAGGGATTATTAAGATAATCCTCAACGTAATTCTTCAAGTATCCCTTTTCATACAATTTTTTATTTGAAAGTGCCGAGTTTACTTTATGAAGCACTTTAAAACGAATTCGCGGGAACTGCTCTTTAAATTCATCAAATGACCTTCCTGAGATATCTCTCTCATCATTTGAAGACTTTTCCATTATAACCTGAGGTAAGTGAATCACTCTCTGGTTGGTAATCCTTTTCGCCACATCATCAAAGGTAAGCAGGGTTGTGCAATTCGAATCCCCTCCCAGGGTGTCATTAGGAACATACAGAAAACGTGCGCGCCCTCGTCTAAACAAGGTTAAAATTCTATGGACGTTTCCTGCCATAACAATCCAGTCCTTTTTCTCCAATTCACAGGCATCAAAGGTTTTGATAATTTTATTCCTGTTCAAAAAAGCGGTGATGTCTGACTCGGTATGAATCATTTGCACATTTGGCAAATTCATATCATAAATTTTCCTAGCTTCATCAGGCAAAAACCTTTTCCCTTGTCGCATCACTTTAGTCGTATCAGCATCGATATATTTCAAGGGAGTAAGACACCCCATCCAAAGCAAACAGTCTTTATTGATATCTGAAATTTTCTTTGCATCCTGAGACATCGACCCGGGACCAAAGGAGTAAAAGTTTGCAGAGGTCACAGCTGGCCCATCCAGAACTGCCAGTACCTGTTTGACTGAAGGCCCTTTTGGCATTAATTGTTCTCGATAGGAACCTAGGGTAATTACCGACAATTCAAAATTGATACGTCCGGGATATTTTTCAGCAAGTCGATTGATTCTCGCCGGGTCAAAATAGCCCACCGAAAACATGGTGATTTTCTTATCCGTTTTATCCAGAAACTCTTCAATCCAATCCATCGCTTTCGGATGAAGAGCAAGGTCAGTCCATTCCATGTACTCATTGCCACCCAGTATCCAAGATTCCGATTCACGAGTCGGAAAGGATTGGATTTCTTTGAAAATAAATTCCCAATGCTCCTGCGTGGTCAAGGGAGTCTCAAAAGTCTTGCGGTAACTATGATCCATCTCATAGCAAAAGGTACATTTTACAGGACAGGTTTTTCCGAGACTCAGGGGGATTTTTCTATCCTTTATTTCTTTTCGAAAAACACTATATAGAAACTCCTGATCTTTGATCGACATATCTTTACCAGTCCTTAAAGGCGCTCATCAATGACTCATCAATGGGCACTTCCTGTTTTTGATCTTCATCCAAGCCATGAATCATTTCATTAAGGTGCACCGCCGCACAACCCATATAGGCAATGCTTTCCTGCTGCAACTTAAAATTTCCACCTTTTAGTTTTGTCTCAAGCTCACTTATATGCTTTTCATCAAAGGGATGGATCATTGCAGATTTTTTAAAAGCTGCAATGGCCTCTTTAAATTGTTTAGCTTCATGCCCGGTGATACCTGTTCTTAGACTATCCTGAGCATCTCGTACTTCATCAACTGTTATAGGGTATTTTTCTGTCATTTCCTTCCTCTCTTTTACTTCACAACCAAAAAGAAAAAGTTTGATCGGGAAAACAAACGGATCCAAACCCCAGACCAAACCAACACTTTTTAATCATCCCGTCATATTCTTATAATGATGCTGACTTGCTGTAAATGAAGGGGCTATTGTAGCATTCCTGGAACGGGAACTGTCAAGGTATTAGAAAGTTTGCGAGGGGGTTTTCAGAAACAGGGGGGGATATGCACAGAAAAAATGCAAACAGAAACACATATAAGGAAGAGCATTCAAAAGGCGGGGAATAATTCCCCGCCATCCAAATGAATTCAGCTAAAAACAGACTGATTAATGCTTTTCCTCAACACCCTCAGGTGCATACTGGTGACCTTCACCATTAAAATTTGACTCCATTGAACAAGAAGACAAAACCAACATCAGCGAAACCCAAATAAATGAAACTACCAACTTTTTCATCCAGCCCTCTCCTCTCAAAAAGATTTAATCCCAGACAGAATCGTGCTTAGCTGGAATCACCGTATGCTTTTTATCAATTTTTCAACAATAATTCAATCATTTTTTAAGAATTACCCCTTACAATAGAAAATATCGATCTACATAACGGCCTAATCTATATATTACAAGGTGTTCCAATTGTCTAAATCATCAAATATTGACCTGACAGTTCTACAAAATAGCCCCTCCCCTGAAAGCAGGGAGTGGCACTTTCTTCCCGAAACTGATTCCACAAACGCCGAAATAATCCGCTACATTTCAAGTCATCCATCAGGAGAAGGGCTGGTCGTCATAGCAGATTGCCAAACGGGGGGTAAAGGCCGGTCGGGGAGAGTCTGGCATTCAGCACCTGGGACAGGTATTTATCTCTCGATGTTGATCCAGCCTAATCTCTCTCCTGAGCAATTACCTATTGTCACTTTAATGGCTGGCCTTGCAACCGTCATAGCTGTGAATGAGTTTATCCCTCAACCCGCGCAACTAAAATGGCCCAATGATCTTTTGCTCAATAATAAAAAAATTGCCGGTGTTCTATGTGAATACCATGCCACAAAAGTTCCATCGGTAATCATCGGCATCGGCATCAACGTGAATCATACCCAATTCCCTGATGACATCAAAGATATCGCAACCTCACTCAAACTTGAATCCGGCCTTGAAACAAACCGCACCACATTGATCAAGCAGTTGGTAACTCAATTGGATTTTCAGTACAGCGAATTAAAAAATAATAAAGTCCAGGCTCTCATCGACAATTGGACTCGTCACTCTACTCTGTTCGGAAAATCCATCAGCATCAGTAAGGGGGATCAAAGCATCACCGGCAAGGCCGTAAGATTAGACCACCTGGGAAGGCTCGTCGTACTCAATGAATCGGGAAAGGAAATCGTTCTGGACTCTGGAGAAGTCCGTATTCAGAGAAAATAATTATTCTAGCAAGTGGAGCAGATTGCCCGCTGCATAGGCGCGAATGGCCTCTTTCGGATCTTTCAACATCATCACCAGTAAAGGAAATGCTTCGGGTCCACCCATCATCCCTACCCCTCTTACAGCGGCAGTACGCACGCGGGAATGAGAATCCAGCAAAGCAGTAGTCAATATTTGTAACCTTTGTGGAATGGGAGTCTTCCCCAGCACTCGAGCCATCGAACTTCGCACCTTAAAATCTTCATGGTTCAACAACTCATCAAATACCACCTGACACGAATCCGACCCAATTCGATTAAGAGCCACCGCCGCCGATAGTTTTGTCAATCCATCTTCATCTGCGCATAAGGGAATTAAATCTGCTTCCGCTTCCTTGAGATTACTCATCGCCATTGCCGCTGCCTGACGAACAGAGGGATTAGTATGTTTTGCCAACGCTTTCAGCTTCGGCAACATATCTAAAGTTGCCTTACCCTCAAGAGCCTTGAGGCTGTAAAAAATCATCTCTGTCTCAGAATGGTCGAACAATTTGACAAGATGCGGTAATACCTCCTTGCTGCCTATCTTGCCAAGATATCCAATGGCCTGGTAACGACGGTCAGGGATCGGATGCGTCAGTGGGTCCAGCACCTCTTTCATATATTTTTTTTCCCCAAGCTTGACCAGGCCTGCAGAGGCCGCCAGTTTCATAGGCACATCGTAAGACTTTATATAACCGCGAATTTCTTCTGCCACTTCCGGCCCACCCTCATCCCCCAGCATTTCTACTGCTGCGCTCCTAACCCATATATCAAGATCGTCTGTAAGTTTGCGAGCCGCCTTTAGGGCCACCGTCCGCGAAATATTCTTTAATCCCTGCAAAGCAAATAAACGCGCCGTCGGATAATAATCTTCAATCCCTTTAGTAAGAAGTGGGATTAACTTTGCATCATGAGATTCCCCTGCCGCCCGCAAGACTGCCGCGCGCACAAAAGAATTCTCATTCTTGTAGGTTTCTATTAATAACGTCTGGCAGTCTTCACGGAGTTTTTGTAAAACCCCTTCAGTCCCTGAGTCGGCCAAGGCATGACCCTGGAAAGCCAAAAAGACAATCACGCATAAATAAATCCATTTTTGCAGCATATTTTTATCTATAAAATAGCCATACCTATGAATAAGTGGCGACAAGGTTCCTATAAACTTCGGCCTCTTCATTTTTACCTCTTTTTGCAAAACCTTGAATCAGAACACCACTTTTTTCAATCAACATCTCGGTCACCCAACCTCTTTGTTCTGGGTTCAGGTTATCACCGCGCAGAAGTTTTTCCAGAGCATAAACTCGCCATCGGTCCATCCCCCAGAATTTTCGAGACAACTGATCTTCATGTCCACCGCGCTTGACAATAAATTTATCGCTTAAAAATTTAAAAGGGTAGCGTATCGCAATTCGTAGCCAAAGATCATAATCTTCACAAACTGGCATCGATTCATCAAAACCACCGACTTCGTCCAACAACGACTTACGCAGCATTACCGAAGAAGGACTGACAATACACAATGGCAAACACTGTTTAAAAATATCACCAGAATATTTTTGGTGCTTGTTCATTTGATTAACGCGAACCCCATTACGAATCCATTTTTCATCCGTATAAATGGCCTGACACTCCGGGTGTTCCTGCATCCATTTGATCTGCGCTTCCAACTTGCCCTTTTCCCATAAATCATCCGAGTCGAGAAAACAAATCTGCGATCCGCTCGCTTCTTCAATCCCTCTGTTTCTAGCATAAGAAACTCCACGGTTCTCCGACAAATGAATGACCCGAATATCAGAAAAACTTTGAAGCACCTTTTGCGTACCGTCCGTAGAACCATCATCGACCACGATCAATTCAAAATCACTCTGGGTGAGAACCGAATGAATGGTTTCATCCAGACAATAGGCTCTGTTGAAAGTTGGAATAATGACTGTAACTAGCGGTAGACTCATACTCGAAACATCACTCAATTGATATTTTTAGCAAGATTAAGACTGACACACTCTCCCTTAATACTCAGACAAAAACTAAAATGCCATAAGGTCAACGAGGGGTAGAACTACCATCATATCGTAAAACCGGAAGACTGACATAACAAATGGCTCTTCAACGTAGGCAGAGTAGCCACCTCCGCCTGTGGGGCCATAAATGCCTTGACAAACCCCGGAATATCTCATAAAAATAGGGGCTATTCCATGGAATAAGAGATTTAAAAACAGGTTGCTAGACATAACAAAAGGCGATTCTATCATCGTCCATTTGAATTCATTTAACAAGAGTCAGATATGGATTTCAGAGACGTCACACAGGATTTAAAAAGCGACCTCGCTAAGGTTGAAAAATCCATAAACGAGAATTATAAATCTGATGTCCCCCTGATCCCTGGGATCAGCGCCTATCTGATGAACTGCGGCGGGAAACGGATCCGCCCCATATTAACTCTTCTGGCGGCTAAGCTTTGTGGTCGTGAGGCAGATGCAATGGTCGTCAAACACGGCTGTGCTGTCGAATATATTCATGCTGCCACCTTATTACACGATGATGTGGTAGATGAAACCACAGTGAGGCGTGGCAAAGAAACGGTCAATGCCAAATGGGGTTCCGATGCCAGTATTCTGGTGGGCGACTTCTTGATCTCGCGCGCTATTCTCATTCTTGCAGAAGACTGCGAAAGAAAAATAATTCAGGCCATCACCGAAGCCACAAAGTCACTGGTTGAAGGCGGTATTCTTGAATACGCTGAAGCTCGCAAAATCAAGGTCAATGAAAAACATATCCTCGATGTCATATACCGAAAAACAGCATCCATCCTTTCAGTAAGCGCAAGGATAGGAGGGTTGCTCGCCAATGCCACAGAACAACAAGAAACCGCCATCGTTTCTTTTGGCGATGATTTTGGCATGGCATTTCAATTGATGGATGACGCGCTCGACTACGATGCCGATGAAAAGGTTTTAGGAAAACCTACAGGAACCGACTTCAAAGAAGGCCATGTAACACTTCCCCTTCATCATCTCTATCACAGCGCAGACCGGAAACTGAAAAAAGAAATCGAAGTGTTCATCAAAAATGAAAATATCAACGCTGATGACGTCAAATATATAGTCGGGCATATGCACCAACATAAGTCCATAGACTACACGCTCAACCTCGCTCGTTATTACATCGACCGAGCCAAGTCGCATCTACGCAAAGCCGACTTTCCAGAACCGAAATACATCGAATATTTTGATGCTGTTGCCGACTACATCCATAGCCGACACACCGCTCCCAGTTCCACCGCCATTGTGAAGTAACAGGCTTCGCCTGTTACACTGCATTACCCATCAAGCAACCGAAATCATAAAGCGCAATACTTTTATTTTTCTGCTCTTGCTGGGGAGAGTAATTTTCCTGCAAATACAAAACAAGCTATACTGCCACTATTAACTAGTAGGTTCTTGTGTACCCTCTCGTAAAACTGGCAATTCAATCGATGAAACATTTCATCGAAACGGGCAAAGCCCTCCCCTGCCCCGATCCATTACCCGACGCCATAAAACAAAACACTGGCACCTTTGTCACTATAAAAAATTAAGACTCACTTCGCGGTTGCGTCGGCACCATGACACCAAAACATAAAACCTGGCAGAAGAAGTTATAAGAAACACCATCCGCACGGCCAACGAAGACCCGCGATTTGAATCCATTGAGAAAAGAGAACTGCCGTTACTAATGTTTTCCGTTGGTGTACTGACACCATCGGAAAAAACTAGAGATCTAGATGAACACAACGTCAAACAATTCGGACTGATAGTCCGTGGGGAAGAAAAACAAGGCGTGATACTACCCGATCTCGACAATATCAAATCTGCCAAGCAGCAACTCAAAGTCTGCTTAAAAAAAGGTGGCTTCAAAGTAAAACGGTTTAAGTGAACACCAACACTTCTCGTTGCCAACGAACCATTGATTTTGCCGTGCTATTCTCATACAGTCTCACGAAAACGTAGTAAAATTGATGCACTACGATTCCTAGTCACAGATAAAAAGCAAACTCGAATAATGATCTCCTCAACACTTAAAAAATGGATTGGCCTCCCCATTACCTGCGAGAATCCGAAGTCGATATTTGTCGGATTAATTGGCGGAGTCGGTGATTTAATTGCGGCAGCCCCCTCAGTAGCCGCTCTAAAAAGAAAATACCCGGAAGCCAAATTAACATTTGGTGTAGGAGATGGAATATTTTTCAATACCATAAAAAATGACCCCAACATTGATCATTTTGAAACTCCATTTTCCTATAATGTCTGGAAGAAAAGAGGTCATAGGAAGGCCTATCGGGAAAAATATAAAGAGCATGATCTGGTCTTTCTTCTAGACAATGGAAATAGAGATTGGTGGAAGCCCCAAAAACACCTGTTGGACATATATGCGGAAAAATGTGGGGTTACTTTGGAGCAACGTAGACCTTTAATTTATCTGGATGACAAGGACATTCAAGAAGCTCAAAACAAACTGAATGAATTGGGTATTTCCAAAAACGACAAGCTGATGATTCTTTCACCAGAAACCCGATCAAAAAAAGAAATGAAGGAATGGCCCTACGATAGGTTCATATCCCTCATTGAAAAAATTAATAAAAGTTATGATTTTAAAATCATAACTTTTGTTTCCAAAGAAAATCCTTACGATTATGACGGAACTATTCCTTTAAAAGGCTACCCTTTAGGCCCTTCGTCAGCAATGATTCAAAAAACAAATTTCTACCTTGGGCTCGACAATGGGTTGACCCATATGGCTTCCTGCTTCGACGTGAAAATGATTTCCATTCATATCGGATTCCCAGTGGAATGCTGCGGGCCTCTTTCCCCCTTTGCGACAACAATAGCCCACAAACCTTTCGACCCACCTGAATCCATCTCGGTCGACGAGGTATACAGAGTATTTCAAAAATCCATTTAACATATTAATACCCAAACTTTCTTTGTCTCATCATATCTGCACCTACCGCCTAAAATCCGGTACAATATTTTTACATATCGTCTTTTTCGTGTATTTTAGCGGAATTAAATTTGCCGATAACTTTAATATAGGGAGCGGGAATAATTGAAGCTTAATTTTATATTGATAGCAATAGTATTGTCGATCTTTGCAAACACGCCCCTATCCAATGCAGAGCAAACGGACACATCCAAATGCCAGAACAATGAAAAGAGTTGCCGATGTGATGCAGACGAGTCGATAGTGGCGTGCAAAGCGCAGATACCAACCGCAGAGGCAAATGCCAAGATCAAATTATTATTCGGGCACCCTTCCAACCGTTATATCGCTCAGAATCCAGCCGATAAAAATTCCTGCGACACCCCTAAGAGATGCGCAGCATATTTGACAACCCTTAAAACACTAGAATCAGAATATCAAGCGTGTCAGTACGCCAAAAAGATAATTACAAAAGCTCAGGAGAAAAAAGTGCGGGCACATATGTCGTCTATGGGAATGTACCCAGAAGCCACCTTGGACACACATATGCAAAACCGTCAAAGCGACGAATCAAGATGGTTAATATGCAACTATATCGTTGCATGCGAACAGGGGGTAACGTTTTTAGGGCAGGAAACTATTACACTTTGCAGATAAATTTCTTATATATGGTAATCATTGCACTGCAAAATTGAAGAATGAATAACACTAATTCTCATCTAAAGCTTTTTTAACACCCTTTCAGTTTCACAATAAAAAATTGAACAACTAAAAGCATAGACTCCATCATTATTTTTCTTTGTTTTGAGTGATTTGCGAAATTTTTTCTATTATTTGGCCATTGATCAATGCGGCTAAGTTATAGCTGGGATGATCATCATCACTATATAGAATTTTACTTTCATCATGCGTTACGCAACGTCCTGCTATAGCACTATCGCAAACCAATTGATGCGGATAAACCCGGTACAAGTTTTGATGTTCAATGCTATCTAGTAATTCAAAAGAACTTTTTGCTCTTTGTCTATAACGTTCATAACTAGTAGTGATAGGGTTTGACATTAACCCCTGCATACTTCCATTTGACGGTATCTGCGCATATAATTTTGTTGGCACATCCCATCCAACCTCAGGGATTGGGTATACAAATATTACACTGTGACCGTTATCCAGGATTTCCATCACTGTTTTCGAAAAAGTTTCACTTAAGGTTAAACTTGATAGAGTGGGTTCAAATTTATAAAATAACTCTTTATCATCAATTAACTCAACACCTCCCTCTCCATTATCAAAAGTTCGACTATTTAAGTACAGTGGGAACCTAGCACCAATAACAATAATAGAGTTTTTCGTGCTCAGAATCTTTTTTAAACGAAGTCTTTGATATCCTTCTGTGCAAGGACTTTTATCATGTACTCCTGTACTGACAGATTTTTTAATTAAGCCAATAGGCCAACATCCTCCAGACGTTATATCTGAGATGTTAAATTCGCCAGACAACCTCTCAAATAAGTTTCTACTTAAACTCTCAAGATGGCTATCGCCAATTAAATGCACCCATCGCGAAGAACTGTTGCTATTGGTATATTCACAGAAAGCACTCTGCCTACCAAAGCACGCTTCGCCATCTTTTTTTAACCCCCACTTCATACCATCCAAGGATTCTATATCTCTGAAAACTTTGGAAACCCTTATGGGGTGCCCATCTGAATTAAGAGTAAAAATGTTAAGAGGTACGGTGAAGACCAGGAATAAAGTAAGACAAATGATCAGCATGCGAGAACTGATGAGTTTCTTATTTCTAAATGGTTGCTCAATCACAAAATATGAAATGATTGACAATACAAAAGTCAAAGCAATCCAATAAATTTTATCGTAGTTACTGGGAGTAGAACCCCCAATACGAGAAAAAGCAAAAATGGGGAAATGCCATAAATAGACTGAATAGGAAATTAAGCCAATACCAATAAATGGTTTTGAACTTAATATCTTACCCACAAAATCTTTCTTCGATGAGAAAGCTATGATAAACGCAGAGCCGATGATAGGGACTAGGGTTATCAGGCTTGGGTGGGGTGTCTTTGCTTCAAAGAACAGAATTGAATATGCAATAAGATAAAAACCAACAATAGGAAATATAATGTTAGCTATTCTGTTTTGAACCCTCCCACGCTTCAACTCCAAATACGCCAAAATTGATCCTACTAAAAGCTCCCAAAAACGAGACATTGGCAAATAAAAATTCAAGCTTACATTTTGCATGCTCATAGCATTAGAGAACAGAAGACTGAGCAAAAACATCGCAGAAAACAAAATCAACACATGCTTTCTAAGAAACTTATAGAAAAATACAAGTAGTATTGGGAATACGATATAAAACTGCTCTTCCACACCCAAGCTCCATGTATGGAGAAATGGCTTCATCAGAGAGCTCTCAGCACCATATTCTGTAGTGACAAAGTAAAAGAAAAAGTTAGAACTAAAGAGCACTGCAGAAAGAATGCTCTTGCTGTATTCCAAAAAGTTTGCCGGCAGAAGATATTTCCAGGCAAAAGGGAAGGTAACCAACATAACGGTAAAGAGCATTGGCAATATGCGCCTTGCTCTTCGTTCATAAAATTTCAAAAAACTGAAAGAACCTGTTTTAAAAAGTTCTTCAAGTATGATTCTTGTTATCAGATAGCCACTGATGACGAAAAAAATATCAACACCGATGTAACCACCCTCAAACCAATCACGGCCAAATATGACGATTTTAGCGTGGTACAAAATAATAACCAGAACCGCTATCGCTCTAAGTCCATCTATTTCGGGTCTGCGATCTATAGGATTAATTTTGGACCGATGCCTCACTTTAAGCGGGGATAAATGAAGATATTTTTTAACTCAATAGAAACTATATTCTATATAAATAGCGACTTATTTAACATTAGGTATTTTCATACCAGAAAAATCGTAAAGGATAAAATCCCTATTTTGAGATGAAGTGAAAAACGCATATTTCGAGTTGGCCTGAATTAAATAGAAATCACCAGGGACTTGAACATTTAAAGCTTTAAATTCAGCTGTACCGGACAACCACATTTTTTTAGGATTATGTTGCGATTGCCTTAGCAACTCTTTCTTGTTAATGGGGGGCTCCATATCTCGATCTGAATAAAAAAGCATTGCGTGTTTTGGACGCCAAAAATCAAGCTTAAAGTTTCCGATCATTTCATTTTCTGGGACATTTAGTTTTATTATAGAGGCCAATTGCCGAACCCCATTACTGCTTTCTTTTAAAGTTACTTTAACTTGAAATGGGGTCGAGTTTACGAATAGAGCGGTCAGGCAGGCGACTCCAGCTAATCCTCCGACAACCCTTTCTTTCCAAGCGGGATCCAGCCAATCATATAATGTTTTTGCAACGATGATAGACAGGGCCGGAAAAATCATAAAAAGATAACGGATGGTCTGATTATTACTCGTGCTCAAAACCACAAAGACTAATATAGGCCATAGAAAAAGGAATAAGGAGTTTTCATCTTTTTCAATGAATCCACGCTTGCCAAATTTATACAATCCTATCAACGCAAATGGTAACCAAGGCCAGTAATACTCAAAAAAATCTTTAAAATACCCTAAAAAATTACATCGGAAACCGCTATTCCCGCAATCGCTACCAAAAAATAAGGCTCCAAAATGAACTTCAAGAAATAGTTGTTCAAATTCAAGCCAATTGATCCAATGCCAGGAAAAACCCAAACCTAACGCAAGTATAGTTCCCAAGGCTAAAAACGGATTTACCAAATCCTTCCACTGGCGGTTTAAGAGGAGATATAAAAATACAATAGCTAAGGGAAAGATGCCCAGCACACTTTTTGATAAAATTGCTCCAGCGGTTGCGAGTCCGAAAACCAGATACCATGGCTTATGGTTTTTGGCTTTTAAAAACGCGAATAAAGCAAAAGTAACAAAAAATGTAAGAGGAATATCAACCATTGCCCTTCGGGAATAATCTATAAATATTCCAGGAAAAATTAAAATCAAGGATGCTACAAAGGCAATCCAGGAATCTTTATATAAATGGCTCGCTAATCGATACGTCAAAAGAACTATCCCCGCCCCAAACAGAGCAGAGGGGAAAATAGCCGAAAAGCTTGAGATTCCAAAAATACTATATGCCAGAGCCATACACCAAAGTGGTAGAGGCGGGTTGGCAAAATCGGGTACCCCGGCAAATGTGATAACCCATAAATCTCTGGATTCATAAACCTCTTTGGCCTTCTGAGCGTAAAAGGCGTCATCATAATTTTTCATTCCCGTATCTAATTGCCGCCCAAGCAGAATTAAGAGCGTCAGAAAAATAAGGAAATAAATTTGAAAAGTCTTGTTGTTAAATATCGTCTTCAATATTTTGTTGGGTAAAGGTGATGGCTTATAACATTAGTAATAAAAAAAATTCTCTAAGAAGAAGCAGAAGGATGCGATCCATTCTCAGATCGGCCCTTCACAAGTATTATTTAAAAACGCGTTTGAAAAAATCGAGCATGGCTGCCCAAGCTTGTTCATCGGCTTTTTTATTGTATTGGAGCGCGGCAATATTGAATTTCTTACTGAACTCATCGGCTTGTGGATTCGTGAAGCTATGCTTCACCCCTTTCAGGTTCATGTAGGTAAAATCAACATTAGCTTTGAACATATCTTGAGAAAAGGAAGACACCGATTCGGGTTTCAAGAAACCATCTTCTGATCCGTTGATAATCAGCACCGCAGACTTCATAGATTTTTTTGTAATAGTAGGTTCAACAGGTAACGCGCTGTGGAACGCGACGACCCCTTTTAAACCTGCGCCGCCTCTTGCCATTTTAATGGATACCGCACCGCCGAAACAAAAACCTATAGAACCTATACGCGTAGCATCTACGGTTTTATGCTTTTTCAAAACTTCCATGGCCTTGTTATATCGCGCCTGAGAGTCCGGCCAGTTGCTAAAAGCGGCGTTCATGAACTCACCGGCTTTCTTAGGATGGTTCGCCAGTTTTCCACTACCATACATGTCCAGAGCTAAAGCCGTATAACCTGCTTCAGCCAGCATTTTAGCTCGATTACGTGCATGGTCGTTATGTCCCCACCATTCATGCACCACCAGCACACCGGGGCGTTTGCCTGATTTGGAATCGTCATAAGCCAGATAGCCCGTTAACTTTGTACCGTTGTGGCTGTATTCAATCTCTTCTGTCTTTACCTCTGCATTTGCCAAAGTAACAAAACTTAATAAAGCAATAACAGCGAATATTTTTTTCATGGAATTAAACTCCATTATAATTTTTAAATAGATGAGAAATTGTACCGGGCAAAAACAGGAAAAGGAAGAAAAATCAGTTCTCAGAAAACAGGCTATTTTTTTTGCAAAACTAAAAAACCTTCTTGTTCACTTGCTCTATTTTATTGTCTGAAAAAACAAGCATCGACCTATTGCTCGCCACGCTAGTGGTCTTTCCATTTGGCATTGATGGCGAGGGAGCCCATGCGGATGCCGCCCATTCTCAGGCTGGTCAACAGGTCGAGAGATGGAATAAAAAACAGGCCACGGGTTTTGGCGGGTTGTGTTAGGGACTCGCTATGCTCTTCCAGTTTGGATGAGTTTTTATCGAATGTAAGGATATAATCCCCATACTCACTATCAGCTTTATAGTTATAGCGGTGCTGGGGTAACTCCGTAGGTGTTATATCGTTGGTTAAGAAATGGTGTGTGCTCAGAAAACTGCTTTGTGCCTGATCGAGGTAATTGGGGTGCTCGATCAGTACTTGCTCTTTCACTTCTGCAATATTGGAATGTTCGCCGCCCTCGACTTCAACGTCTTCAATCAGTTCGCCGTCTCTTCCAAACAATTCTCCTACCTGCTTGGCTAATTCACGGTTCAGCTTCGGGTGACCCGAAGAAAAATAAAGCAACAAATCACCTTCAGACTCCGGCACTTCCTCATCCCCGACATCTATTTCATCGAAAGCGCGAAAACCACCTGGGGACGGGATATCCGGCGTGATGAGCAACCAATTCATAGGACCGAACCCAATGGTCACAAAATGCGGCTCACCATCAGCGACCTCGTAAGCCATTCCTGGAGTCTGAGCACCGATGCGCGCCACATTCATGGCGATCAGGGGTAGATCTTCAAAAGTATATTTTTGAATCAGTGAATACTGATATGGGGGTTTCAACACCCCTTCCTGACATTGCACGGATGACCTCCGTTCTCAATTTGCAATAGGGTCGATTGACTCTTATCTCGGTCTGCTTTATTTTAGAAAAGCAACCTCCCCAGTCCCTCCTTAACAGGAGGGGATTATTTAGTTCCATGGAAAAAACAAAGGGCCTTTACCCCAAGAGGTAAGGCCCTAAGTATTATCTAAACCCAAATATGTTGCAAGCTAGCTATGTCCTATTCCAATCGGGCGTGGCACGATTAGCCTACATAGAAACATTTGCTTGCTGGGGTTCGGGTATCCATATTCTTACCACGTGAAGTGTGGTCATCGATCTCCGCTGCACAACCGATCATTCTGCCGAACAAGAAGGTAGCGAAACTTGCAGATTCGATATCCTCTTCCTTCAGCTTACCGCCGCTGAAATCGGTCCAAACAATTTTGAGCAGGATAACGGCGATAACCGCATCGATGTTCACACAATAAACGTTCTTACTGACTTTCGCCTTGAATAAAGCTTGAACGAGGCTGTGGTAAAACTCAAGAAAAACGTTGTTAATGCCTTTTTCTTTGAACAGGCCACTAACGAAAACTTCGCGCGGATCGTAGTTCACATCTTTGCCTTTGAATATAGGATGATTCACGCAAGGCAACTTGGCATAATCAAGATTACCCACTGCTTTTTGTTTTTTCTTATACTCAGAATATTCATTCGCAACTTTAAGAGCCATGGCATCGAGGTCGAGACCGTGATTGCCATCAGCAGGATCTTTCAAGCCTTTGCCCTTGAAGTTTTCCATAAGGAATGCTGCCGCTTCATAACCGTTTCCGCCATGGGCGAAACCCGTATGCGTGAGGAATCCGATAAAAGCCTTATTCACTTGCACGCGCTGGGGCTGTTCCGGTCCATCAGCACTGACTGCGCCTTTGCAGCCTTGAGCCGAAATGGTACCCGGTCCGTTGGTGATGATGAGTCCGAGTAGAACCTGAAACTCATAGAGTTCGGATTCAGAAGGCTGTCGGCCCAACAACGTGACAAACGCTGTTTTGGTGAAACTGTAGTTCGGAATCAACTCTTCGAGTTTAACCCCGGCAATAGCATCTTCTGTATGCCTTGAAGCTGGCGCAGAAACTCCAACGATGGTGCTGTAAATACGTGAGTACCAAGGCAAACGGGTGAGCGTGTCTTTAGAAATCTTTTTACCTCGTAAAGCTTCCCACCCAAGAGTGACCCATACCGCACCAAATAACGCATCGGTAGAGAGTTTGCCGCCATTGGCTGCTGCAAAATCTTGTACGAACTTTATAAATACAGAGTCACCTGCTTTATTGAGACATTCGGCCAGTTTTGCTGCGCATTTATCTTCGCCATCAGCAAGCAGAGCATCTTTATATTTATCTGCTTCTTTCAATTGTGCAGAGTAATCGAATTTTTCTTTCGGTCCACCCAGTTTGGTGAATTGGAACAACTCTAATAGCGCACTGGAAGCATCCATGGCTTTCTGCACCATTTTCTTTCCGACAATCCCTACTGCGGAAGATACAACGGTGTTGGGCGAGTTGCCATTTTCTCGAGACGCTTGGGCCGCTGCCATCGTTGCTTGACCATGCTGATTGACATACATATTCAAGACAATGTTAGCTATCTTTTCTCCATACTCACAAGTGTATTGCCGCGTGAGCGCGAAAACCAGATTGGCTTCAAAGGTTTTCATCGAAGCATCGAGAATAGATGTGTTATGAATCTTCGATACCTGAGTTTTCGGGTCCATCATCGAAGCTCCACTGGCATCCTTCAAATTTTCGCGTCGATGTTGTGCGCCCACCATTTTATCGAGAGCTTCGATCTGTTCGTTGTAAGGAGCAGTCGCTTCGACTACGGGTAAATCCAATTCAGAAGGGAGTGACAAGCCCTGGTTGTTACCGAACCACGGTTTCAGATCAAGGCTACCTCGTGAATCGAAATCCGGTTTCTTACCATTGAGTTCCATGACCTTGGTCAATGCTTCCGGGATATATGCGATGTTGGTAACCAGAGCCCCCTTTTTCGAGCATATTGGGTTTTCCGGAGTGTAAATTCCATCGACTCCAAAATAATCCATGAACCATTGTTCCTTCGCGAGAGCATCATCGCCCGCACCAGACAAAGACCCTGCATGACCGCAGGCTTTGGTCAGTCGTGCTTTCCAACGCCCTACTACACATGCAACGATAGGCTTGTCAGACTTCAGCCCCTGCTCATAGTATCCACCAGGCTCACTGTACAGAACTGCAGCCTCGGAACGATCGTCGTTATCGAATGCGTAGAGAAACTCTTTTGCCCCGTATTGAATATAGACGTCTTTGCCACTGGAAACAGAGGTTGTGGTTCCCCACCCTGCTGTAGAAAGATATACGGCAATAGTTGTGGTGAAGTTACCGGAATTGGAAAAAAGAGCAATGGAACCTTTAATGAGTGATTCTTCAGGAGCATTGCCCCCTAACGCGCCACCCAACCGGACATGATTCCATGCATCGGCCAGTCCCAAGCAGTTGCCGCCAAACAGATCAACTCCATTTGCCTGACAAATTGCTCTCATGACTCGAGAATCTTTCACTGAAACTTTTTCAGTGAGAATAATTGCTTTAGTGAGATCAGGATTGTCGCGTACAGCTTCGGCGAGTCCATCTTTCACACCCGAAGGGGGAAGATAAATTACAACGGTGTTGAATTTATGTCCCGCTTCCATACCTTCTTTAATAGAATTGTAAACCGGAATTTTCCCAGATTTCGTCATCAGGCTTTTGCCTGATTTTCCTGGGCCGGTACCGAACACAATATTACCACCGGAATAATCATTACTGATCGGGGTAACACCTGAACTCTCTTTACCCAGAATATTCAATACTACGCATCTGTCATCTTTGGTTGCCAATTCAGACAGCGAGTTAATGCCACAGTAAAAGGGGAAATCCCCTACGCCTTGCTTATGCATTCAAACCTCCAACAGTTACGATAAGTTAAATTTTTAATTTGGCTTTAATTTCGTCTTTGCCACCGTTTTTCATCCACTCGTTGACTGCGAGAGCGTAATTAATAACTTCGGACATAGCACTGTCATGCCCGAAGAAACGGTAGGGAAGTCCCAAAGAATCCAGAATTTCCTTCAGATAATTCATCCCACGAATTACATTGGGGCCGCCTCGTCCGACAACAACGAAAAGCGGAACCGGACCATGCGTCTGAAAGAACTCACGCAGTCCATCACCCATAGCACGGAATGTTTCATAGATATCCGTGTTATTGGCTTTTCCGCCAATGATAAACAGGACATTCGACTGTGGCAGCCAGTATTTAAAACTGATTTTTGAAATATCATTCATCTTTTCGTAAGGAGGGTTACCGCCAAAATCTGAAGAGATGGTAGCCTCTTCTCCCAACAATTCGGTAACCATAGCATTTGCGCCACCACCAAAAGTCGGTGCGGTAATGCTTCCTTTATCATTCATAACGAAAACATCGCTCTGCCCCTGATAGGTGCGGAGTTGATTGATCTCTTGTTCGAACTCAGAATAGTCAGATGCGAAAAGATGCGTTGGCAAATGTAATCTTTTCCACGCCGGGTCATCCTGATCAAACGCACACTTGAAGTCGCAGGCAATGGGGGTTAATCGCCCGCCTTTACCTGGTTGCATGCGAATAGGATTGAGCTCCAACATCAACATTCCGTAGTTATTGTACAAATCCCACAGTTTTGGCAAGTTCTGAACCAAAGGACTGATCACCTGCGGTGGCGCACCCAGATCCATCAACGCATTCGAGACATGAAATGCCTTCAAACCTGTCAACGGATCAAACGGGACTACTGCCATTTTGCTGGGGTCCAATTCTTCAATATCCACACCACCATGATGGGTGATCGTCATAACAGGAGAACGAAACTCAGTACTTTCTGAAATAGAAAAATAAACTTCGTAATCCGCCGGCACCCCACCTTCATAAGTGACACCGTCAGACTTTACTTTGTTGAACCCATCCACATGTTCAGCAAAATAGAGACGTTCCTTTTCTTTTAAGGCGTCTGTAATATTGTCCACTCGGCCCAATAGACCCGACTTACCTTTTTTTCCAACGCCGCCCTTAAATACGGGTTTAATAAATATTTGTCCGTGACGTTTGATCATGTCTTTAATTTCATCGACACTGAGTTCCGGTCCACGAACTTCAGAGTGGGTAAATTCCACTAGGTCCAACAATTTTCTTCCCCAAAGCATGCCGGTTATCTGCATTTTGTTTTCCTGTCCTCCAAATTAAAAATTGAAATGGATATGAGGTTCTAGCAATTCAAAAGCTAAGTAGACCAAACTGCGGTCGAACCCGCTAAATATAATTTTTTACAAGGGTTGAGCGTAAAACGAGGGCTGTATTTTATGATATTTCACCCTTTTGTCAATAATATCCTGCGAGATAATAGATAAGAAATAAGAGGAAAGAACAAAGGAAGGAAAAGTCCTTCTAAAACAACCTACTTCAAGCGTTTTTTAAGTTCCTTGATGCGGAACTTTTCTTCATCACGAGTGATGAACCCCTGCCCGGCATCGTGCTCCAGCATAAGAATTTCAAACTTTAGCGCTTCTGCAACCGCTTGCCCATATTTTTGTCCGGGAACCACATCGAACGTTACCACACGAGTATTAAATTTATCAGGCTGAACCTTTTTCAAAAAATCGTCAATCGTCTCCGGTTGAATTCCGCCACCTACCGACACCAATATTTTCTTTGACTGAATTTTCTTTACCGCTCGCGCTACACGATTTAAAACAGAACGATCTATTCCTGACTTTTTTAACGAGCTGGATAAATCGCTACACCCGATGGTTATCTCGTCTAAAAATTTCGTCTCAGGAGCATTCAGGATATCATCCAGTTGTTTTACAGCAGTTACCGTTTCTATATTGATGTGTTTATTCAATCGCCCAAACTGCATGGGGGTTGTGAAGTCTCTAACAGCAGCAATAAAATTTTCAAGCCCGTAGGGAGATTCAACCATGGGTGCGATCAAACCGTCTATATTGAGAGGCACCAGCTGTTTGATATCATTTCTGGCATTGGGTCCGCCAATTTTTACAATAGCCGGCAACAGCGAAGCATCTGCCCAGAACTTAATCTGGTCAATCGTCATAGCTGCATCTTCTGTAGAAAGCTTTAATCCACAGGCACCAAAATCGTTTTTCAAATGTCTTAAAGAACGGGCTAATGTTGTCTGAAAAGATTCCGCTTTTTTAACTGGCATTATTTTCAATGAATTTTTTTTCGGCTTCATCAACGTTCGCCTTTATTTCTGAAAATAATGGATGGGTCGATCTGATCCACCGAACCACAACCCGTGAGAATCATAGCCTTTTTCAACTCCCTCATCTTTTCCTGAAGGTAAAACGCAACACCCTCTTGCCCAGCACCAAACGCAGCAATACAAATAGGCCTGCCAATCATCACCGCATCTGCTCCTAACGCCAGCATTTTTAGGATGTCGACACCTTCTCGAATTCCACCATCCACTAATATTTTGACTCTGCCAGCAACCGCATTAGCAATTTCTGGAAGCACTTCAGCTGTCCCCGGCATATGATCCATCACCCGCCCCCCGTGATTAGAAACCACGATGGCATCGGCTCCCGCTTCGATAGCAGATAATGTCGATTCCACATTCATAATGCCTTTTAAAATAAATGGAACTTTCAGGTGCGATTTCAATTCCTGTAATTCTTCGATGGTTTTGGGCCCTACCGCCTGCCCTTTCATTGACATAGTTTTGAAAGAAGCCGCATCGATATCCACGCCCACTGCCAGGGCACCTGCATCTTCCGCAGCCTTGAAACGCTTGATAATATCGAGATTGAATTCGCGCGGTTTAAAAATAGGAATCCCTAACCCGCCGTGTTTTTTAATCGCTTCTAACCCGATCAAATATTTTTTAGGGCTTGCGCCGTCGCCCACCATGCCTAATGTCCCACACTGCAGACAACCGTCAAGAATGGCGTTCGCATACTCTTTTTCATCCATGCCACCTGCAAGATTGGTTTCCATCCCCGTAATAGGAGCCGCCAAAACTGGCATGGCTAATTTATGACCAAATAGTTCTATCGATGTGTCGGGATTTTTAATTCTATGAATGGTGCGGAGATTAACCTGATAACGCGCCAATGCGGTAAGATTCTCGGTGAAGGAACTGCCTGTGCCAATGCCGCCAATGCCTGGCACTTTTCCAGCACATTCCAAACCATCGCAAACCGTACAGGCCTTGCAAGCAACGTAGAATTTTTTTCTGGCATTATTTCGAATAATATCCCAGGTCAAAGCGTTGGAAGCACCAACTTCGATTTGAATCGTTTCTCTTGCCAGGTCGTTTATGCGAATCGCTTCTTCGCGGGTCTTGGCGACGGTGATGACATAGCCCACTTTGCCCATATTGCTTTTTGGCTCTTCCACCCAGTCGCCGGCCTCTTTCATGAGAATGATTTCCCGAACCCCTTTAATTTTTCTTGCATCTTCCACACCCCGTATAGAAAGAATTTTTCCGGGCAGGGGAATCAAAGAACGTTCTGCCGCAACGAGTGTGGTTTTCGGTTTCAGGTCATCAGGCGATTCACCAAGAGCAACCTGGATAGCAGCCTTATATAAATTGACTCCAGACGATAAAGGATAGGTATAAGCCGACATCCAACCGCCACTCAGACGTGCGGCTATCTCAACAATTTTTGGACCGTCTGAGGTAAATTTGATATCACCCTTAGCGGCACCTGTGTCAATACCCAAGGCACGAATCGCCTGTTTAAAAACTTCAATCGTTTTCTCGATCTGCTGTTTTGGCAGATTCGATGGCAGAGTATGCCCGACTTCGACAAAATAGGGAGATCGTTCAATAATCCGATCAGCAACACCGGTTATATGTATGTCCTCGTTAAAGATCAGCGCATCCAGACTTAGTTCTGGTCCTACCATAAATTCTTCAATGACTAGTTTTCCGCTGATAGAAGCCTCTTTGGCTTCGCGGAATGCCGGGATCAAATCGTCAGGGCGTTCTATTTTACGCACACCTCGTGCACCCATGTTATCGCAGGGTTTTATAACCAGTGGAAGCTCCATAGAATTTAACGCTTCGCGCCCTTCATCCAAAGTCCAAACCGGACGAAACTGTGGAACCGGCACACCTTTTTCCTGCAGAACCTGACGCATCTTGATCTTGTCTGTCGCCCGCTCCGCTACTTCGAAAGGGATACCTGGAAGGTTCAAAGCATCCGCTACGGCGGCAACGGTTTGCGAGGCATCGGTGCCAACCGTCATCACCCCATCCAAAGGACAAGACATATGAAACTGTTTTGCGGTGTTAACGGTGAGATTAATATTGCGAGTACTGACTTCTATAGGAAAATCGGCCAGCAGCATGCCTTCCGATTCCGGGTTGTAATCTGTCACGACCACTTTTAGCCCCATCGACTTGGCGATTTTAATGGCAGGCACCTGAAAAACCCCGCCGCCGATGATCATTAAATGTTTAGGACGATTTACAGGCATGTACAATGTTTAGTAGAAAATTTTTACGTTATTCAATAGTAGCTTAACGACATAAAAAAACGCCAGCTTTAACGAAACTCCGAACAATCGGATAAGAATCCAACTTTCTAGCGTATTTTAACTGTTTTCAGAAGTAAATAGGTTGAAATATTCCTACAAATGCCGTTGTTTTTATAGAAGGTTCCAATTCAGAAGTAGATGTCCCCCCCTTCAGCCCCGACTCAAAGTACCTCTTCTTATCACTTCTGAGTTTATATTGGGAAGATTAAAAAGACCCTCTAGCAAAACCCAAGATCACTGGAAGCCCAATTCAACCTTGCCAAAATTTTGCTCGAGTTTAAAAATTACAAACAGCAAGCCACTACTCATATTCAGGAGGCATTGAAGCTGAACCCCACCCACCGCAAACCCAAGCGTTGCAAGGTCTGCTCGATCAAACAGCACCTTAACTCCCTTGTCTTTTAAAAAGTTGCCTGTGCAAGCGCATTGGTGTAGCTTTAATCCGAATACCAAAAGTTATTAATTGAGGCAATATGGTCGCATTAGTGCATAGCGGAGCAGTATTGGGCATCGACGGTTACCCTGTCGAAGTAGAAGTCAATCTTTCACAAGGACTTCCCGGTATGTCCATCGTGGGCCTACCCGATGCGGCAGTAAAAGAAAGTAGCGACCGGGTCTCAGCCGCTATTCGCAACACCCAGCTGTCATTACCCGTAAGAAGGATCACCGTCAATCTGGCCCCTGCCGATATACGTAAAGAAGGATCGGCGTTCGATCTTCCCATCGCATTGGGCATCCTTGCCGCAAGCGGCATGATAGACAATGAAAAGTTAAAAGGCTGGGTTATTCTGGGAGAACTGTCACTCGACGGAAGAGTCAAACCCGTTAAAGGAGGGCTTTCCATCACTGCCATGGCTCGTGAAAAAGGTATGAAAGGGGTTTTACTTCCCGCGCAAAACGCCGCCGAAGTTTCAGTGATAGATGATATCCCTATCTACGCTATAGAAAACCTGCCACAAGCATTGGAGTTTCTTTGCGGGAACCTGGTACTGGAGCCAGTAAAACCCGAAAACCAAAAAACAATTTCAAGCCCCTCAGGGTATGAGCTGGACTTCACGGATGTTAAAGGCCAGCACCATGTCAAACGCGCATTAGAGATCGCTTCTTCTGGCGGACACAACATTCTATTGATCGGTCCACCAGGAAGTGGCAAGTCCATGCTGGCAAAACGTATTCCGACCATCTTGCCATCGATGACACGAGATGAGTCCATCACCACCACTAAAATTCACAGCATTCTTGGTCAATTGAAAAATGGACTTTTAAATCTGCGTCCATTTCGCTCACCGCACCACACCATCTCCGATGCCGGGCTGATCGGCGGTGGTCGCGTACCCATGCCCGGCGAAGTGTCGATGGCGCATAACGGAGTTTTGTTTCTCGACGAGTTGCCCGAATTTAAACGCAATGTGCTCGAAGTGTTAAGACAACCCCTTGAAGAAGGCGAAGTATCAATATCACGAGCCGCCGGGTCAGTCACTTACCCGTCTAACCTAATGTTAGTGGCAGCGATGAACCCTTGTCCCTGTGGTTACCGATTCGATCCGAAACGCGAATGCGGGTGCAGTCCTGCCGTCATCAAAAAATACGTTGGTAAAATATCCGGCCCCTTGCTCGACCGCATCGACCTGCATATCGAAGTCCCCGCATTGAATTATAAAGACCTGTCTTCAGAGTCCGGTGGCGAACCCTCATCCGCCATTGCTCAGCGAGTCGAACAGGCACGAAATATTCAATTGCACCGTTTTAAAAATGGGGAAAAGAATTTTAATGCCAACATGAACCCCAAACAACTCAAAACTTTTTGCGATCTCGATGAAGCTTCGAAAAAAATAATGGCGATGGCAATAGACAAGCTGGGTTTAAGCGCCAGAGCCCACGACCGCATCCTGAAAGTCGCCCGAACCATCGCCGATCTCGCATCAAGTGAAAACGTAGAATCCGAACACATCGCCGAAGCCATTCAATACCGTTCCCTAGACCGAGAAAGCTGGTTCTAACCGGCTGGCCGCCGGGGGCAATAGGTCTATTCTTTTTACTGCGAAACAATTATCTTTGCGCTTCTGGATGTTCGTTTTTAGTAACTCCTTCAAATAAGAGGGGTATAGAATAAGCTTGATGACGAAGTCTGGAAAACAGAATTTACTAAAAATGGAAAGGGCGAATATGAAAAAAATTATACTGGCAGTGATGATGGTGTTTCTGGTTCAGAATGCGGCATATGCAGATGAAAAAAAAGGGAAGGGTGAAAAATTTGAAAAATTAAAGGAAAGAGTTGTTAAAAATATCTATAAAAGACGTGTCTTTTTAGACGACCTTGAAAGTTGTGTCAAATCCTCTAATTCCCGAGGTGAAATGAAATCCTGCCGAAACGAACATAAACAAAAAGCAGAAGCACTCCGAGCTGAAAGAAAAGAAATGAAAGAAAAAAGAAAAGAAAGAAGGAAAAAAAGAAAAGCACAAGATTAATCAACTCGCAAAACTGAGAGGAAGCAGTTCAATACCGCTCCTTAGACCTTGGAAGCTAGTTCTAACCATTCGAACTATTAATAGCTGTGCAAAAATATTTAAAAATGGAAATACCCTATATAAAGCAAAAGAACAAGAAGGGTAATAGAATGTGCGGCCCAGCTTCAATGGCAATGGTGCTTCGTTCTTTCAATCAAAATGGTTTCCAAAATAATCTTTGGAAAGAGATTAAAGAGCCAGATAGTCATGGGAGTTTTTATGGAAAGACCCATAAGATGTGCTTATCATTTTTAAACCGAGGGTTTTATTCAGTTTGCCTTACTGTTGTTAATCCAATTTTATTTTTGAGACTTTGCCAAGAGCATTCCGTTAGAGTAATTCTAGGGCATCGTCAGTCCAAACGTTCTGAATTAGCTCACTTCACTGTATTTAAAGAAATCACTAATAACATGGTTATAGTTAACGATTCTGAATTAGGATCAAATCGAGGAGAAAAAAGGGAAATCCCTCATGCTGATTTCTTAGAATTAATGGGCGGCAATATAGAAGTGCCAAAGAATTTATGTGTACTTGTTTCAGATTCAATCTCTAGCCTTAACCAAAGTCAATGTCCTACTTGCAGTTTACCTATTATTGAAATGGTCAACTGTGGGCAATGTGGAAACAAGGTGCCACTTCAACCAACCGTTATTTTAGGCTGTCAAAATTCAGACTGCCAAGACAAGGCTATTGAAACAGTAATATGCCCTCATTGCGATGCAGACTTTCAGTTAGGAAATGATTGACTTTTTTGATAAAAGATCCTTTTTCAGGAAAAGGAAGTCTCGTCGTATTTTTTTACTTGTAACTCAACTACAACTCATTTTGATATTTCCGATTTAGTTCCGAGCGGGACAAGCTAGGAACTCGCCAAAAAAGGCGGTCCCCCCTCGGCGCGATGTTATAAAAAATTCCGCAAAGAATTATTTTCCACTTTCAATCTTGGGGAAATGCGTTACACTAATACAATAGGATTTTCCGCTTAAAGACCTCTCCGCTATTTTTACCCCTGTACGTTTTTCTGGTTACTAAAGTTCAATCCTTCCTTTTGTTCGGGTAGAGTCCCTTCAAAATATATCATCACCCTAAATTATTTGGAGTAGGAATGAAGCTTTGGTTAATGATGGTTTGTGTTCTGAGCTTTCTTTTCACAGGTTGCGCCGCCGGAAAAGTTTATGTGGATCAGGCAAATGATAGCCACGCTTCCTGCATGGTCATTGAAAAAGAGTTGCAACGGGCTCAACATAAAATTGATGTTCTCGAAGAGACCGATCACACTTTGCAGAATGTAAGAGATGTATTTCTGACTGCCGCACAGATCGTTTTTGCGCCCATCGGAATCTTGAACGCCATATTGACGGTATCGGATTCCTATATCGCGGATGTCGCGGAAACTGAAGCTTTGAAAGACCGCCACAATGGGATGGTCACCATCTCCAACCAAAAAAATTGTGGCTACAAATACGCCATGATCACCTCTGGCGAGGTAAGCAAATAAAAAGATTTATTTAAATGCCTAACTACAATCCATCTTGATATTACCTGTGGGGACCTGAGCCGTTTGTGCCATGGGGTCGATAGGGTCGATAGGGTCGATTGTAAGCTCTATGGTGCATTTTTTACTTCTGGTTTTTCTGGGGTTGGCTTTTTCTTGTTCACTACCTAAAAATTTTTCCTTTAGCCTTACTTCCTTGCGACTTTCATTTAATACTGCTTTGGAACCCGATAGGGTCTGAATTTTTGCAAGGACCGTAACGCTTTCTATGCAGCCTTTGACTTTCGTGTCATAAGAGTTGATAAAACCCTTCAACAGATATTTCCGGGTACCTTCTGCGGGTTTTCCTGTGAGTATGTCATAGGAACGTACAATCTCTTTTTTCCCATCTCCGGCGATGGTCTTTAACAGTCCCCGCATTTCCAGACCCTTAAATTCTTCCCAGCGGCATGTTGGGGTTATTAATAGAGAGAGTGGTGGTGAAAGTTGGGTGAGCTTTATAACACGCGTCGGGGTCTTTGAAAAAATCGGTGTATTTCCAACTGAAATAAGCGACCAGAATTAGGGTGTAACCCTGGAGTGCTCTTTTACTGAAGAAAAACGATAGAACAGATTTTGCCAGTTCAAGCGCTTCGTTAACCTCTTCCTCTTCTTCCGGCTCTGGATCGTCAAAATCTTTCATCCATTCCTCATTCTATGAAAGGCTGAATTCAGTTTCCCCAACACCGATTTCAATATAGTTACACTATATGTTATTTTTACTTAAAGAAAAAGGATATCCGTCTGTATATCCTATATCGGAGGACATCGATTGCCTTCATTTATTGTCATAGATCGCTTCGTTAGCAATTACATTCAAGGAGCAGGTCTCCCCCCTAGCAGAAAATCTTGTTTTATTTGATGTGAATCTGAATAAACCTTTGCAATCAAAATATTACGGCCCTATACTATATTTACCGTAACATTTAATTAAGAGAGCCCCGGGTTCGCATAAGCGTTGTCATATTCGTTACAACTGCATTTTATTCAGTGCTTTGTAATTTGGGTGCTAAGGGTAAATCAAATGGTTGAGGTTATAAAACTATACCTATTGGGAATTTTGGTCATGGCACCTGGTATTGCCGACCAAAATGCAGTTCAAATTGCCAAAGCTCAATCGGAGCAACCAACGGTGATAGTGAGGATGCCTTCTCTCAACAACTACAAAACCTGCCTTCATTCAGCCAAAAAACAATTCACTCACTGCGCAACGAAGACCGACAAATCCATAAAAAGACACACCAAATCCGCTACCAGCATTTTCAAGAAACAGCGTATATGCAGTCTGGAAAAAGAACGTAACCATTCCCGTTGTAAAAGTATTTTCCTTAAATAACTAGCAGCGAACCCGCCGCAGGTAATAGGTCAATTCCCGTGAAGCTACAAAAGCTATTTGCGCTTTTTACTCTAATTACGCTAATTATTCCTCCCACTTTAGTGGGCGAGCTTCTAGGCAAATGAAAAAAACACTCATCAATGCGCTCACTAAGTTCTGACCGCTATTTAACTCAATGTAGAGCTGCCTCCCACGCTAGTCGGTGGAAGAAGGTCTTCGAGAAAAAATGCAGCGAGTTCAGATCGACTGCCAAGTTTGGTTTTCTGATAAATTGATTGTGACTGCTGTTGCACCGTTTTCAGTTTTGTATTTCTGACATCGGCGATCTCCTTTAAAGAAAATCCTTTTAACAATAGAAACCCCACTTCCGTTTCGGCTTGTGTCAGTTTCCAATGTTTGAATTGGTCTTCGATTTTTACCGAGAGTCCCGCTAGCAGTTGCTGGGTTTCTCCCTTCCACCTATCTTTTTCTTCGTGGAGCCTTTCGACATCAACCTGAAGGGATTTTATCTCTTGCTTGGCTTCGGTCAATTGCTTTAACCCTGCAACAAACATTGTCCCGCTGACCAGCAATAGCAAACCTTCGAGAATGAGGTGCGTTCCTGTACCTCCCTTCTGATAGTCCGTGGCGAGATCGGCCCCTATAAGCAAAACAAATATCCCAGACAATACTAAAACAATTTTATTCATATCCGCCATTTGCCCTATGGCCTTTGTAAGTATTTGAATTTAACAGGTAATTTCATAATCCAAAGTGCCGATGGTCGTTTTTCTATTTTGGACGAAAACTGATTGTAAGATCAATTTTTCCAAGGAGGTTACCATGTTTGATTTGCCGTTGCACCCTGTTGTCGTTCACTTTCCAATTGTTCTAGGCATATTACTGCCACTCGTAGCCCTGGCTTGTTGGTGGGCCATCCGAAAATACCAGATGAATCCTTACGCCTGGGTTCTGGTCATTGCTTTGGCATTTGGCTATGGAGTTTCATCCTACATTGCAGTCGAGATGGGAGAAGAAGATGAAGAAAAAGTTGAAGAAGTTGTATCGGAAAAAATTATTGAAGAACACGAAGAAGCAGGAGAATTAATACTCTGGGTTTCAGGCGGCTTATTTATATTTTCTCTTGCCGGGTTATATAGAAAAGGCCTGCATGCCGTCCGTTTAGGAGTTGTAATTCTGGCTCTCGTTGCTGTCATTCCTTTAGTAGATGCAGGTCACACTGGAGGCAAACTGGTTTATCAATATGGTGCCGCCAATGCTCACCTACCAGCCAAACAACAAGCTATGCTTGAAACCGGACATTTCATATTCGAAGATGATGACGGCGATAAAGATAAGGATAAAGATGCTGATTAGTTTATTGGAACCACTGGCGGGCATACGCCCGCTGGTGGGGAAAGTAATCCGCTCTTTAAAACCCCGAGTGTGTCCATTTCGAAGAGAATAGAATAGAATTGGATATCTTGAATTAAGATTCGATTGAATGGGGAAATTGATATCGGAGAAAACTCGAGAGGAATGTCATAATTTGTTGAAAACCATCAACGATTCTGCACCAGAATTCCTTCCCATTTCCTAAAATTATTCGATTAATTTTTTTATTGAGTGCAAAACATACCGAATGGTTCTAACCTACCAGTTCGAAAATTTTCTTTACGTAAAACTTTTTAAATGACCCAAACAATTCATCCCACTGCCTCCTCTGAACGAGAAGGTCTCACAGGGGCTAAAATCTCCCGTTTTCTTTCTATTCCTTTTCAACCCTCACGGTTGTCGACTTATATATCTGTAAAGCGATTCGAAGAAGTTCCATTGGATATTCTTTCGCAAGACGGGATACAAGGAGTCCTTCTCGATGCCGATGGCACTCTTGGGCCTCATCACACGCGCAGTTTTGAAAGTTCTGTCCTAGTTCATGTGCAAGTCATGTTGCAACAGGGATTAAGAGTCGCAATTTATACCAACGCCGCCGAAGATCGATTCCAAATTTTTGAAGAGTTGGGAGTCAAAATTGTAAGTAACGTGCCACCCAAACCTGATAGTGCTGGATTTGAAACCGCCATGAAGGAGTTTCTGGGATTATCTGATCCTTCTAAAATTTGTATGATCGGCGACAACTATATTACCGATGGCGGTGCTATCGATGCGGGTATGCGTTTCATCCATGTTCAACCCGTAATGGGGAACGAACCTTTAATTCACGCTACGACCCGTTACCTTGCATATTTATGCGCTCGCATTCATAGAAAAATTCCGCCGACCACCAGCAGACGCCCATAAAAGGGTTTACTTCTTGAATATTTACAAGAATAATAGCCTTTTATCTCTAACTACTTATACTTATGGAAAACGAACAAATTCAAGAATATTGTCAGGAAGCATTGAAAATTACCGAAGTGAAGGGAAACCAAAACGGGCTTTCTTTTCTTGTAGGTGAAAAATTTGGCAAGACTTTTTTGCAACTTAAAAAGGCACGTCAAAAACTTCAATTTCTATATCCCCGTGAGGAGGCTTCTGACGATCATCCTTTGAATAAGGGTGGGCGCGCTTTGAAAATGAGTTATGCCCTGACCATTCAAGAACATTACAGCACCCCTCTAGAGCAGGTTAAACATTATGAACTTTTTCTAAAAGAGTTCGTAACCGCCATCAAAAAAACCTTTACGACTACAGACATTCAAAGCTATTTTGATTCTTCTCCGCATTTTGGTTTCGGCGAACATGAATCCTCCGATGAAGACATGGACTATTCAGATGTTTTACTGGAAGCCGAAGAAATTCTCGCGCTGGAAGATATTAAAAGACTGCTTTTATAAAAATACCCATTTCGCCGAAAAAAATAATATGGATCAAGAACCCAAACCAATATTAAAAAAAAGAACGCGGCTGATTCTTGCATTTATAATTCTCTGCTCGGCAACCGTCCTAATATTATTTACTGGCCCCGGATTTAATTTTGTCTGGCAGGTTGTCCTATCCAGCTTCCTCTTCTTCTTCCTCTTCTGGCTCATAACCTAGCAACAAACCGTTCCTGGTAATAGGTCGATGCCCCATCCAGTTGACAAATTCCATTAGGCCTTTAACTATAGTTTTGCTTGAATGTTTCTCCTACTAAGGAACCTGCAAGTGGACAGGTGTTTAGCGGATGCATATCCAAACCACTCCTAACAGGGCCAGGGCTGACAAACCCATAGAAATGTAGGCCAGAATTTTTACCGCAGGCAATTCGCGGTCTAGTTTTTCGTTGAGAGGGGTTAATGAGGTTGCAATCGTTTTTTTAAGATCTTCTTTAATCTCATTGATTATTTCTATTTTTACAAACCGAGTATTCTCCGCCACCAGTTTATCCAGGTCTTCCAGGATTTTTTGAGATATCTCCGGTGTGGCTTTTTTCAACTCTTCCCGTACAGCTTCCAGACTATCTTCGTTTAACCGCCGCATTTTACGGTCGATGTCTTCCATCTTGGTATGAATGGCTTTTTCCACCTTCGGCGCAATATTTTCTTGTATCAACTCCATCGAATCGCGTGCATTTGACAAGGACTCATGAAGATGCTCTTGAATTTCTTCTTCCAGGGCTTCTTTTCTGGACTCTACATGTTCTATCAAAATATCCAGTCGTTGCTGAATCTCGGATACTTTTCGGAATTCTGGGTTACTCGAATCGGTCATAATTTTTCCTGTGTCTGTTTAAATCCCACCAGTGGGTTTTATTCTCCGTGGATTACCACGCGTTTTAAATGAAAATCTTTGCCGGATACCCTGTCCGCTTGCAGCAGAGTCGTTCATTATTAGATGGCAATAATGGAAAAAGATTGCAGATAATTATGGACGTAACGGGTGACAGTTTCAAATAGTAATAGAGAGGCTCAAACCTTGACTTCGCCACCGCATTCGTCTACCTTTATATGATTGATAAGTAAGAGGTTATTTGTGGAACAGTATATCAAAGAATTCACGGATTATCTGGTTGCCGAGAAAAATGCCTCGCCTCACACGTTGGAAAGTTACCTCAATGATATTTCTCAGTTTGAGGGTTTTCTAAAGCAATCGGGCCATGCCGAGGAATCATCTAATACTAAAATAGTATCTATAGATCGGTTGGCGATCCGTTCTTACCTGGGTTTTTTATATGATAAAAAGTTTTCTGCTTCTACCATGCGACGAAAACTTTCTACCCTGAGTTCCTTTTTCCGTTTTCTATGTCGTGAAGGCTATTTACAAAACAATGTTGTGAAAACCGTTCCAGCACCTAAAATGGAAAGCAAGCTGCCGTCATTTCTATCAGTCGATGAGATGTTTCGGCTGATCGATTTACCTGAAGGAGAAGGCTTTCTGGCTGTTCGCGATCACGCCATGCTGGAATTGTTTTACAGTACGGGGGTACGGATCAGCGAACTGGTCTCTTTGAAAACCGAAGATATCAATCGAACCACACAAATGGTTAAAGTATTGGGAAAAGGAGGCAAAGAACGACTGCTTCCTTTCGGTAAAAAATGTGTGGTGGCTTTGGAAGAATATGAAAGAGTCCGCTCTGATAAAATTATATCCACAAAAGTGAATAGCGAATATGTTTTCCTTAATCACCGCGGCAAAGGTATCACGACCCGAGGAGTCCGGAAAATTATTGGGAAATATGTCACTACAGGGAATTTTCCTGGAAAAGTTTCGCCGCACTCTATTCGACACTCTTTTGCCACTCATTTACTTGAAGGCGGAGCGGACCTTAGGTCTATTCAGGAGCTGCTAGGTCACGCCAGCCTTTCTACTACGCAAAAATACACCCACCTGACAATTGACAAGCTGGTTGAAACCTACGACCAGGCCCACCCTCGCGCCAAAGAACAATAAAATCTTTATTTTTTCTGTGTACCAAGTACAATACCCCCTATGATGCATGCAACCACAATATTAGCAGTCCGCCATAAGGGCAAAATCGTTATGGGCGGGGATGGACAAGTAAGCCTTGGTAATACAGTAATGAAACACTCTGCCAACAAAGTGCGGCGGATATTCAACGACAAAGTGGTAGGAGGATTTGCCGGTTCCACCGCAGATGCGTTTGCCTTATTCGGTCGTTTTGAGGAAAAACTGGAAAAGTACCAAGGCAATCTGCATCGTTCCGCAGTCGAGATGGCTAAAGACTGGCGAACAGATAAAATGTTGCGGCGACTGGAGGCAATGCTCATCGTTGCCGATAAAGAAAACTTCCTCTTACTATCGGGTACCGGAGATGTGATCGAACCCGATGATGGAATTTTAGCTATTGGCTCAGGGGGAATGTTTGCTCTTTCTGCCGCCAAAGCTTTAGTTGCCCACAGCAGTCTATCTGCACGAGAGATTGTTGTAGAAGCTATGAAAATCACAGAAACTATTTGTATTTATACCAACTCCCATCTCACGATTGAAGAGCTGTAACCCATGAACGAAATGACAATGACCGAACCCCCACAAAAAACCAAAAATTCGCGTGGCGAATTCATGGCTTCTTTGACCCCCAAACAAATTGTCGAGGAGCTAGATAAATTTATTGTAGGTCAGAATAATGCCAAGCGTGCCGTTGCTATTGCGTTGAGAAACCGCTGGCGCAGACAACAGCTTCCCGACTCGTTGCGCGATGAAGTCGGACCAAAAAATATTCTTATGATTGGTCCTACCGGTGTGGGAAAAACAGAGATAGCTCGTCGGCTCGCCAAACTGTCTAAATCCCCTTTTATTAAGGTAGAGGCTTCAAAATATACTGAAGTGGGTTATGTGGGCCGCGATGTAGAGTCCATGGTTCGCGATCTAGTCGAGCTTAGTAAAGGCATGGTCAAGGAGGAAATGGAAGGAGAGGTAAGAGAAAAAGCTCGCGAGCAAGCCATTGAAAGGTTGCTGGATCTACTTTTACCACCGCCGCCCGGTCACTCAGGGAAAACCGGATTTGATTCTGATCCTAACGGTAGATTGCATTACGACCAAACCCGCGATAAGTTCAAGCAAATGTTGCAAGACGGGCGATTGGACGAAAGAGAAGTCGATGTCGATGTTGCTGAAAAACGCACTCCTATGATTGATGTTGTATCTGGTGCGGGCATGGAAGAAATGGGAAGCAATATAAAAGACATGCTCGGTTCACTGATGCCGGGCAAAACAAAAAAACGCAAGCTCAAGGTTCCCGAAGCTTTCAAAGTACTTTGTCAGGAAGAAGCAGAAAAACTTTTAGATGAAGATACCGTTGTTCAGGAAGCAATTAACCGGGTTGAGCAAAATGGCATTATTTTTATTGATGAGATAGATAAAATCATTGGCCGTTCAGGTCAAGGTTCGAGCGGACCCGATGTGTCGCGCGAAGGCGTGCAACGAGATTTGCTGCCTATTGTCGAAGGCTCTTCTGTGAATACAAAGTACGGAATTGTTAAAACAGATCACATTCTTTTTGTTTCTGCTGGCGCATTTCATTCTGCCAAACCATCGGATTTGATTCCCGAGTTCCAGGGGCGTTTTCCCATCCGCGTTGAACTGGACTCGCTTACCAAGGAAGATTTTATTAAAATTTTGACAGAACCCAAAAATGCCCTCGTCAAGCAATATACCGCCTTATTAGAAGCAGAAGATGTACATTTAACTTTTAAGGAAGATGCTATCGATCAGATCGCAGAGATGTCTGCCCAGGTCAATCAACGAACCGAAAATATTGGTGCGCGTCGACTGCAAACTATTATGGAAAAATTTCTGGAAGATATTTCATTCGACGCACCAGATCTTGAAGAAAAACATATAGAAATCGATGCAGCCTACATACAAGAAAAACTGAAAGACATTATTCAAGACGAAGATTTAAGCCGGTACATCCTTTAAGTCCTATCGTGAAAAAACTCATACAAAAAGCCGAAAACCTGCTGGAAGCCCTGCCTTTCATCAAAAACTTTTATGGTAAAACTTTCGTTATTAAATACGGAGGTAATGCCATGGTCTCAGAAGATCTTAAAGACAAGTTTGCCCTGGATATCGTGATGATGAAATACATCGGCGTTAATCCGGTGATCGTTCATGGCGGCGGACCGCAAATCGACAAGACTCTTAAAGCCCTCGGAATCAAATCGCAATTCTTTGAAGGACAGCGCGTCACCAATAAGGAGACTATCGATGTCGTGGAGATGGTCTTGGGCGGGAAAGTAAACAAAGAAATTGTTTCGCTTGTCAATCGTCATGGTGGTAACGCGGTAGGTATTACAGGGAAAGACGGCGACCTGATAATGGCAAAACGTCATGCGAAGGGCAAAAAACATTCGCCTGAAACAGACCGACCCGAAATTATAGACCTTGGGCTTGTAGGCGAGATCACCCGTGTGAACCCACGCATTTTGGAAACACTGGAACAAAGCGATTTCATCCCCGTCATTGCTCCTATCGGTAAAGGGGAGAATGGGGAAACTCTTAATATCAACGCCGATTTTGTTGCCGCAAAAATTGCATCTGCTCTGAAAGCTGAAAAGCTCATTTTGATGACAGACACTGAAGGTGTTAAAAATAAAGCAGGAAAATTGCAATCGGGACTTACCCGAAAAGAAGTTGCCGCTATGATCAAAGCAAAAGTCATTAAAGACGGCATGTTGCCAAAGGTAAACTGCTGTCTGGATGCATTGAAGTCGGGCGTCCATAAAACCCATATTATTGACGGGAGAATACAACACGCTTTATTGCTGGAAATTTTCACGGAAGAAGGCATTGGAACTCAGATTGTGGAGAAAAAATCGGAGTTTGCTACCCCTCCCGTTTCCAGCTAAATACAAAACACATCAATGACCCCAAGTCCTCGTTGATATTGACATTGAATTTTCGGATTGCTACCTTAAGTAAGCAACATTAATTAGAAACATTTCTAAATAAAGTTTTATGAATTCACCTGTTCTCGATGAACGCAGCAAATCGGTACTTCTTGCAATCATCGACAAATACATTGAAAGCGCAGAACCTGTTGGTTCTAGAACCGTGGCGAAAATTCACCCCGAACATTTGAGTTCGGCGACTATACGGAACGCCATGTCCGACTTAGAGGACAATGGTTTCCTGAGTCAGCCTCACACCTCTGCGGGCCGAATTCCAACGGACAAAGGGTATCGTTTTTACGTCGATCACCTTTTGCGCCCACAAAACTTTTTGATGGAAGCAGAAAGCCTGTCTACAACTCGAAACCTGGACTACGCTTCAGGAAAAACAAATCTTCAAAGCGTTCTGGAGAGTGCTTGTGACAGCCTTTCCACAGTTTCCCAGCAGACAGGGTTGGTCATGCTCCCCAGCTTTTCGACCACATGCTTCAAGCATATTGAATTCACAAAAGTAGCACCCCAGGCAGCTTTAGCGGTGTTTTTCTCGGAGCAGGGAATCCTGCAAAATAAAGTTCTCCCTATAGAGTCGGATATGACTCAGGATCAGCTCACTTCGATTTCCAATTACTTGAATGATGAGTTCAGTGGTAAGCCTATCAAATGGATACGCAAAGAGCTATTGAACCGTCTGCGTCTTGAAAAACAACATTACAATCAACTGGCACGCAAAGCCCATGATCTTTCTTCTGCATTATTTGAAGACACCAATAATGAATTGCTGGTTCAAGGCGCTTTAAACCTTCTAGACCAGCCCGAATTCAATGAAGATATAGGGAAAATAAAAGCATTATTGAAGACCCTCGAAGAAAAAACCAAATTGGTTAACTTGCTCGATTTATGTTTGGATCACGAAGGTATGACCATTCTTATTGGAGAAGAAAGTTTGCAGGAAGAAATGGGCAATTGCAGCTTAATTGCTCAGAACTACCAATTAGGAACTGAAAAAGTAGGGACTTTAGCAGTCTTCGGATCAAAACGAATGGACTATAAAAAAATCATATCCATTGTCAATCATACCGCGCAAAGGGTATCTAAATTAATATCAGAAAATCAGGGAGTATAAAAAAGTTTTATGGCAACAAAGACTGATAGCAATCAAAACGACGCAGAACCTGAAGAAATATTAGAAGCAGAATTATTAGAACCGGAACTCGAAAAGGAAGAAGAGTCTGTCGAGGAAGAGGAAGTAAAGGAGCTGACTCCGCTCGAACAACTGCAGGAAGACGTTCGCTTGAAGGATGAAGAATTATTAAAACAGAAAGACACTTTCCTCCGAGAAAAAGCCGAGCTTGAAAACTTTAAAAAACGACTCACCAAAGAAAAAGAAGACTTTGTCCAGTTTGCTAACGAACGTTTACTTAAAGAGCTAGTGCAGATAGAAGACAACATGGAAAGAGCAATTTCGGCACCAAATGCGACATTGGGAAGCCTTAAAGAGGGTATTGAGATGATCCAAAAACAGTTCGCGACCTTTCTCAAAAACCAGAAAGTCGAATCTATAGAAGCATTGGAAAAACCCTTTGACCCTAATCTACATGAGGTATTAAACCAGCAAGAGTCGGCTGATCATGAAGAGAACACAGTGATTCAGGAGTATTCCAAAGGATATACTTTGAATGGAAGACTCTTGCGATCTGCCAAAGTAGTGATCTCTAAAAAGCCTTCTAAAGAAGAAGCCGCTGAAGATGATTCCTAGTAACACCAATCATGCCCGAACTGCCTGAAGTAGAAACTCTCCGTCGTGCGCTGTTACCTCTGGTTAAAAACAACGTTTGTCGTGAGATCAAATTTTTCCGCAAAGACCTACGCTTTCCTATCCCACAGGCTCTTTTAAACGAGGGCTTACTCAACAAAAAAATTTCTGATATTACCCGCAAGGGTAAGTACCTTCTGCTTCATGCACCGAAGGGTTCCATGCTCCTGCATCTGGGAATGAGTGGTCGAGTTGTATTACAAGAAACAATAGAGCCACAAGAAAAACACACACATGTGATTTTCAAGTTTTCGCAAAAATCTTATCTACATTATATCGACCCCAGACGTTTCGGCAGCATTTCATGGGTTCCTGAATCTGGCAAACACCCTCTAATTGACAAACTCGGTTGCGACCCTTTTTCTCCCGACATGACTGCGAAGGCAATGAAAATTCTTGCCAGGAAAAGCCGGGCACCGATGAAGTCTTTTATTATGAACGCACAAAAGATAACAGGTGTCGGAAATATCTATGCATGTGAATCCCTTTATCATTCAGGAATTCGCCCGCAAAGACAGACCGGGAAAGTCACTTTAGCTGAATGGGGAAAATGGATTGAATGCCTACGTGATGTTCTAAATAAAAGCATTGCCAAGGGCGGTACAACCTTACGGGATTTTTTTGACCCGAATGGATCTCAAGGCTATTTTTCAGTAAGTCTTGCCGTATATGGAAAAGAGGGGCAGCCCTGCCCCAAATGCACTAACCCGATATCACGCATTGTTCATTCAGGTCGTTCCACATTTCTCTGCAAACTTTGCCAACCCTCCTAACGGAGGAAGCCGATAACAAGCGTCACACGCAGTAGAGCTACCAAATGAATTAAAGCTATCTATTCAACTGCTTTTTGGCGAAAATAATACCCCATCATAAAAACTGAGGTTTGAAGTGCAACGTTCGATAGGACTGGTAACATTAAATGCCAAATTTATTCATTCATCTCTAAGCCTGAGGTATCTCAGGAATGCAGCAAGAAATGACGGACACAAGAATGTTTGGATCAAAGAGTTCGTCATTAACCAACCGGTGTGGAAAATTGCGTCCGAAATCCAGAAACTAAAACCCGATGTTTTGGGAATAGGTATTTATATCTGGAACCGAAGTCAAAGCTTCGAACTCATCGAACGACTCCAAAAGCAAAATCCGAATTTGAAAATCGTTATTGGCGGCCCTGAGGTTTCTTTTGAAACAGAAACTTCTGTAGAGTGCCCTGTGATTTCCGGCGAAGGTGAAAAGAAATGGTTGGAGTATCTCCAGATAATCAATCAAGGTGCAGTCCCCTCTGAGGAGGTTTTGAATCGCTGGAAAACTTATGGGACGGACCTTCCTGATCTCGCGCCCGCATATCTAGAAGAAGATTACCCGCAACTTAAAAACCGCATCGTATATTTTGAAACATCACGTGGTTGCCCCTACCTTTGCTCATTTTGTCTTTCTGCATTAGATAAAACCGTGCGCTACTTTGATGATGAAGTCGTCTACAACCAAATAAAAAAATTGATTGATGCAGGGGTTCAAAAATTTAAATTTGTCGACCGTACCTTTAATCTAAAACCCGGACGCATGAAAGCCCTAATGGAATGGCTCTCGCAGTTCGAAGGCCCCGAGTTCCACTTTGAAGTTGTCGGTGATATTCTCACCCCTGACATTCTAAAGTTTCTGGAAACAGTTCCACCCGGAATGTTTCAGTTTGAAATAGGTATTCAAACTACCGATGAAACAGTGCAAAAGAGTATTCAGAGAAAACAAAACAATCAGAAGCTATTCGACATCATTAAAAAGTTACTGGTTCAAGATCGCATTCATTTTCATTGTGATCTTATTTTTGGTCTTCCTGGGGAGACTATGGAGAAAATATTAAACTCATTCAGAGAAGTTATTGAACTTCGACCGCATGAATTGCAATTGGGATTCTTGAAGTTTCTTCCCGGCGCTCCAATTAAAGAGACTATTTCGTCTCATGAATACCAATACCAGTCCACACCTCCTTATGAGTTGATTTCTAATATGGATCTTGGCGCAGATGAAATCGACTATCTAAAAAAGTTCGCTGATATTTTTGACCGATTTTACAATTCAAAACGGTTTCGGTTTTCCATTTCCTATCTTTTGCAAAAAATGGATGCAGTCGCGTTATTTGATCAATTATTGGAATTCCACGAGTCGAGAGACCTATTTATGAATCCGGTGTCACTCGATCGGCAATATCAAATTTTTCATGAGACGTTTTTTCCCGATCTCGCTAGTGACGACAAGGACATGTTGAAACTTGACTACCTGTATTCCCAACGTGCCTATCGACTCCCCAGATTCTTGTCGGAGAAGTCTATTTTCTCTGGGAAAACATGGAGGGAAGACCGAAAAACCCCGATCATTCCCTTTCAACATAAAATTGAAATTTCCGGCTCCGAGGCCCTTTTAAAATCAATGGAACATCCTGTATACTACGCCATCTCGCATTCCAATAACGGCGGTGGTTATTTTCATCGCCCTGTATTGAATAGAATCGAAGCGCCTGGAATATAATCCGGCTAATTACCATCTAATATAAACAAAAGGTTTTTTGAGTTGAGGAATTTTTATGTCATCTAAATCGTTAAATTCTAAAAGTAATGTTGTGACCCAGGGGAACAGACGAGCCCCCAATCGGGCGATGCTACGCGCTGTCGGGTTTTCCGATGATGACTTTCAAAAACCCATTGTAGGTGTGGCGAACGGTCAAAGCGATATCACCCCTTGCAATGCCGGACTTGGCAAACTAGCCGACATTGCCGCCAACCAAATTCGAAAAGAAGGCGGAATGCCACAAACGTTTGGCACTATCACCATCAGCGATGGTATTTCAATGGGAACAGAAGGTATGAAATGTTCTCTAGTCAGCCGCGAAGTCATAGCCGACTCCATCGAAACCGTTTGTCGTGGAGCCAGTATGGATGCTGTTATCTGCATTGGTGGTTGCGACAAAAATATGCCAGGAGCTATGATCGCCATGGCACGTCTTAATATTCCCTCCCTGTTTGTATACGGCGGAACCATTAAACCGGGACATCTGAACGGAAAAGACCTAACCGTAGTCAGTGTTTTTGAAGCGGTAGGTCAGTTCGGTGCAGGCACCATCGATGAAAAGCAGCTTACCGAGATTGAAAAAAATGCCTGTCCAGGATTCGGCTCTTGCGGTGGAATGTATACGGCGAATACTATGTCATCCGCCTTCGAAGCAATGGGCATGAGCTTACCTTATAGCTCTACCATGGCAAACGAAGATAAAGAAAAAGAACTCAATACCGGCCTCTGCGCGGAAGCACTCATGCAGATGATAAAACATAATATCCTGCCAAGAGATATCATGACCCGGAAAGCATTCGAAAATGCGATAGCGGTTATCATGGCAATTGGTGGTTCTACCAATGCAGTATTGCATTTGCTAGCCATCGCACATTCAGCTGATGTAGAGCTGACCATTGATGACTTCGAAACCATACGCAAGAAAATCCCGTTATTCTGCGATTTGAAACCATCCGGGGAATATGTTGCCGTTGACTTGCACCATGCGGGTGGTATTCCACAGGTTATGAAAATGATGTTGAACGCCGGAATGATTCATGGCGATTGTCTCACCGTCACCGGAAAAACCATTGCCGAAAATCTAAAGGACATTCCTGACAGCCCATCTACAAGTCAAAATGTCATTCTTCCAATTGATAACCCCAAGTACACCGAAGGGCATTTGGTTGTTTTAAAAGGGAACCTTTGTCAAGAAGGTGCGCTCGCAAAAGTATCGGGAGTAAAAACCCGAAATATAACTGGCTCGGCAAAATGCTTTGACTCCGAAGAAGAATGTCTTGATGCTATTCTCGATGACCGAATCAAAGCGGGAGATGTGGTCGTCATTCGTTTTGAAGGACCTCAAGGCGGCCCAGGTATGCGCGAGATGCTGGCCCCGACTGCTGCTATCGTTGGAAAAGGACTCGGAGATCAAGTCGCATTGATCACTGATGGACGCTTTTCTGGCGGGACCTATGGCATTGTCATTGGGCACATTGCCCCAGAGGCTCAGACAGGTGGAAACCTGGCATTATTAAAGGATGGCGACACTATCAATATCGACATAGAAAATAATCGGTTGGATGTTAAATTAACTGATGAAGAGTTGGATAATAGAAGAAAGGATTTTAAACCAAAAGAGAATCCATATAAATATGGAGTATTAGCAAAATACGCTAAGCTCGTTAGCTCTGCCAGTAAAGGTGCCGTTACAGATTAGCTTTATATACGGTAAGTGCAAACGACAATAGCTGAATTCTAGCGATCCATTTACGCCCAATAACTCACGCTGCTAGAACTCAACCACTAATCACTCTACTGCTGAATTATTAATCTCGTATTTGATCAAGTCTGCCCGGGGAGTTATTGTATTCTTCCCTGGCTCGACTCCCAGTCGACATGGCGAGTTACAAAATTTTACCTGGAAATCTTTACCCCCAAAATAACCGGGTCAACCTCTATTACCTCCATAATCTTTTCAAAGAGATTGCAGGCCATATCTCTATCCAGATGAAGGAAAAATATAATTTGGACACACCCATTACAGCGGGAATGTGGGGTGGTTCTTATATGGTTGCTTTGGATGATGGTGAGGCCAAAACCAATGTCGTTCGCCTTTACTCAATTGTTAGTCTCCCTCAGAACAGCCCTCTAGATGAAAAAGAAAATTTCGAAAAACTGATGGATCTTTATCAAGAGAATTTCGCAGAGGTTTTCGGGCGCTATGGTTTGAACCTGGTTGATCCAAAATGGGGTGAAATTATTCCTTACTCAAACAAAACACGCCCGACTACCGCACTACAAATGTGGGACACCCAAAAACGGGCAACTTTTGTACGAGCATTTTTTGTTTGGAACCAGGCAAGCTGGGAAGAGTCGATCATCTACGATATGATTCGAAACATAAAAGTATTGAAGGAACTTCTGAATATTAATATTCGTCCGATAAAAAAAGACAGCTCGGAGTTAAAGTTTCTCCTTCAGGATGTTTTAATTACCTACGTTACTTTGCGCGCAGCTTTGACTCCAGATTTCGTTGAACACGCGGAACCCATTATCCAGAACCTGTTTGAAGAGTTTATAAAAGGGATGCATTCAGAGGAACGTATCGAAGAACAATACCACCGCGTTTACTCTTCTGCCCTGGTTTATGGGTTTGAAGAAGCTTTACTGGAGCCCTACAAAAAGGAAAACCTGGATGTGAGGAATGTTGAATACTGGCCTGCAGATAAAATCAATTTTGTTCCAGACGAATTAAAAGAAAAATTGGTGCCTACCCTGCAAGCACCATGGAAAAAATTTCAAACAAATCTAGAAAAAAAATACGGGAAAGTTAATTCGCTCAACTAAGTTTCAAAAGCATCCAGCCTGCTATTCCTTTTTGACCATTCAATTCCTTGTTGGAACCATTCCATATCGCTACTGCCATTAGAACAGATTGCCCGAATTGAACGTCATTGGAATCGCCATCAATAAGATCACGTTTAAATATCAACCGCCACTTATTGTCCTTCCATAATGCAGTCCCTTTAACATCTTGCTGAGACTGATAAGTCAGTGTGCTAAACCCTTCGGCATTCAGGTCTTCAACTGTTTGGTAAGCCAACTTAGTTTTTTTTCTTACTCCCGGTTGACCCTTTTCACCGCCAATGGATTTCCATTGCCAGATATTTACTGGCATTCCAGATTCCCCCATCGTTATTGAAGGAGCCTCTTTGCTAGGTTCTACTGGGAACATAATCGCGGCTCGGTCAACGTACAAAGAAGAATGATTAAAGTTGCCATCCCGAGTAGTATCTTCCCATTCAAGTAGCACCACTAACTCATCGCTATTTTTAACAGCTCTAATTAAAACCTGTCGGGTAGAAGGATTCGGCCACTTGGGATTGGTAATCATCTGCGGCCCGAGTTCAATATTGATAGCGGCGGGTGCTTCTTTGGAATCCCAGAAAGGATCATAAGGATCATAAGGGTCTTCAGGCAAACTCCCATCTAGGTTGGTAACATTTATTGCGGGGCCGCAACTGCCTTCTTCCAAGCATCCTTCAATATTTGCAGAGCAACCGCCAAATAAAAGAATTACGCCCAAAGCCAGGGAATAAAATAATTTAGAACGCATATTATTGGGAATTAGAATTGGTGAATCAAACCTTCAAGTCGAGTCTTTAATTCACTCGTATAAGGACCTACTAAAATGAGGTTGAGGTTTTTTGCCTCAAAAACTTTTTCGGCAACTTCCATCATTTTTTTTGCAGTAATAGATTCTATTAATTCTCTTTCTTCCTGTAACGACATTTCAGTGGAATAAAGATGCGGGAACGCATAGCGGACGACCTGCTTATAAGGGTCATCCAGTTCTGAGTCGAGATCAAAAAAATATCTTTTCTTAATATGGGCCAGTTCGCTTTCGGTCGGCCCCTCTGTGGCAAATGTTTTTATTTCCTGCAATAGGATACGCGCCACTTCCACTACTTTTTCTGGACGTACCGTGACATCAAAATCCATGGTACCCAGGTCAGACATGCTGGTAGCCCGGCATTCAACGGAATAAACCAATCCGCGTTCCTCGCGCAATACCCTTTGTAGCCTTGATGTGAAGCCGTCATCAAAAACCCGACTTATTAAAGCTAAAACTAAAAAGTTAGGATCATTGTAAGAACAAGAACGAAAACAAACCTGCAGTTCTATCTGGCTGTCAGAATCTTCCTGAAAATGAAGTCCCGGACTTTTCTGCTCTTCCGAGATACTGCCAATAAAATAATTTTTTGGAAAAGGCTCATCTCCATTTTTCAGAACAGAAAAATATTTCGTAGAAAGATCAATAACCTCAGCATGGTCAAGCGGACCTGCAAATGCCAGCACCATATTGCCCGGCACATAATGTCTGTTAAAATATTCTTTCAGCATATCCGTTTGAATGCTCTTGATTGTATCTTCCGTACCAATCGTTGGCCATGCCATGGGAGTGTCAGGGTAAAGAAGTTTGCAAGCCTGATTGTTTATATCAATGTTCACCCCTTCTTCGTTGAGCTCTTCAAAATATTCTTCAAGAATAATTCCCCGTTCTATTTCAATTTCAGGAAAAGTGGGGGAAGAGAAAAACTCCGAGAATAGCTCCAGTCCCTTATCAAGTTGCGATACATGGGGGCTGAACCCATATTGAGTGTATTCTCCCAAGGTCGAGGCTCTAAGATCGCGTCCGATATTTTCGAATTCCATATTCAACGCGATCGAGTTGGGGTATTTTCCATTGCCGCGAAACATCATATGCTCTAGAAAATGTGAAATTCCGTTATTCTGAAGGTTTTCATAGCGCAATCCGGCACGCACAAACATCGAAACCTCCATGGTATGAATGTGAGGCATCTCTACAGTAACCACAGTCAAGCCGTTGGGTAAAGTGTCAGTAAAATATTTTAAAGCAAATTCTTTAACTTCCATATTTCCTTGGTATCATAGCAATCCCGTTAAGGACTCTTGTTTTAATAATTAGCTAACATTATCGCATAAAAAAATATGAATCAGGAAGACTGGACAACAAAAGATTATGAAACCACATTAAGCTATATTGTTGAACATGAAGACGAAGCTGCGTCCAATATCATCCTACCTATGGATAAGGGTATAACGGCTATCCTAGGACTCCCGCTCTATGGTGCAGGATTCTACGGCATTTTTATGTTGTCTCCAATTATTCTTTTTATGCTTGTCACCACCTACTTCATGCTCGTCATCCTTACCGCCGATTCTATGGAAATGCAGACCCAGATACTATTTTCAGGAGGGTGTTTTTTTATGCTATGGGCACTGAGGAAAGCATTGCAGCTCCTGATATCTACACGCGAACTTTTTCCTAGAAAATATTTTACGACTTTAAGCGCAAAAGGTATTTCCTCTCATTATTCAAAACTACATCTCCCCTTTCATTCCAAAGTAACCCTGGCTTGGAATGACGTTGAATCCACTCGTGATTATCAATCTCTATTTTTAGCGGGAATTTTTGCAGGTTTTCTGAAGGCCCATATTGTTGAAATCACTTCCAAGAGTGGGGATATCTTGAAAATCCCTTTTCATGCTCCCTCAGATCAAGCTATCTCTATTGCAGACACAATAGCGGGTTTGATCAATCAGAGAATGAAATAGCGACTAGGTGCCACTGGGCGCGGTTCAGGCTTACTCAAATATAATAGCGTCTTCGCCTAATAAAGATTGAATCTCCTCAATCACTTCATCCGAGGGTTGAATGCGAAGGTCATGCGACACAGTGACCACTCGCTCCTTATTATCGGGGGAAATAAAATGCAGTCGAGTATCGTTGTTACCCTTATGTGCCGCTAAAATATCCTTTACAGCCACCAGCGTCTTCTTCTCCAGCCCTAGAGTGCGGAAATGGATCATCACCCTCCCCTGAAACCTTTGCTTGGCCTGGATCAATGGAAACACTTCTTTGGCTATTACTTTCGGCATAGTCCCTTCTGAATCCACTTCTCCTTTTATAAGCAGAGGTTCCTCCGCGAGTATAAGAGATTCCACTTCAGCGTAAATTTCAGGCCATAAAATGACTTCAATGGACCCATGCAAATCTTCCAGGGTAACGATCCCCATTTTATCGCCTTTGCGCGTTGTCTTCGGCAGATTCTTGATGGGAATGCCCGCCAGACTGACCGACTTGCTGCTGCCCGCCTCTGCAACCGATGCCGAGGTTGCATCTGTAAACCAGGCAAGATCTTTGGTGAATCTATCTAACGGATGCCCGGTTATATAAAACCCGATACTCTCCTTTTCAAATTTTAAGCGGTCGATCTCATCCCATTCTTCCACCTTGTTACCGTTACTTTCCTCAGGAACCACCTCTTCAGCGAAAGTATCGAACATGCTCGATTGTCCAAGCTGTTTATCGCGCTGTTTTGCCTGCCCTTGCTCCATTGACCCCTGTAAGTCATTCAACATCTGTGCTCGGCCTTGCCCCAACGAATCACAGGCACCACTTTTAATCAGACTCTCGAATACACGTTTATTCGCAAGTTGCAAATCCACACTTTCACATAACTGGATTAAGGAGTTGAATTTCTCCAATCCTTTACGAGCTTCAATAATATTATCGATGGCTTTACTGCCGACATTTTTTATCGCACCGAGTCCAAACACGAGTTTGTTATCTGAAACTGAAAAGCCGCGATGACTCATATTCACATCCGGTGGCTGTACCGTAATTTTCATTTCGCGACAATCGTGGATATAGCGCAACACCTTGTCCGTGTTGTCCATATCGCTGGTGATCAACGCACCAAAAAACTCTAACGGATAATGTGCTTTGAGGTAAGCCGTCTGGTAAGAAACCTGCGCATAAGCGGCACTGTGAGATTTATTGAAACCGTAACCTGCGAATTTTTCCATCAAGTCAAAAATCTTCTCAGCTTTTTTAGCATCGATTTTTTTAACAGCCGATCCCGACATAAACTTCTCGCGTTGCGCAGCCATTTCTTCGGCTTTCTTCTTACCCATTGCCCGACGCAGTAGATCAGCGTCACCGAGACTGAATCCTGCCAGAACACTGGCGATCTTCATAACTTGTTCCTGATAAAGAATGACTCCCTGAGTTTCTTTGAGGATGCTCTCCAATTGCGGCAAGTCAAATTTCAACGACATGGTTCCATGCTTGCGCTTTACATAATCATCTACCATGCCACTTTCCAAGGGGCCCGGACGGTACATAGCTAGCAAAGCGATAATATCTTCAAAACAATCCGGTTTTAATTTCTTCAACAGGTCGCGCATACCCGAACTTTCCAACTGAAAAACACCTAGCGTTTTGGCATCGCATAAAAGTTTATAAGTAGCCGGATCATCCAGAGGAATCATCCTGATATCCAGAACGGTGTCTTTGGACTGTTTGATGAGCTTCAACGCGTGGTGAATCACGGTTAGGGTACGTAGACCGAGGAAATCCATTTTAAGCAGGCCGAGTTTCTCAACACTGGCCATCGCATACTGCGTCACCACTTCGTCATTTCCACCTTTATAAAGCGGGCAAAACTCGGTTAGCGCTTTTGAAGAAATCACCACACCCGCCGCATGTGTGGAACAATGGCGTTGCAATCCTTCCAGATTTTTAGCGATGTCCAGCAACTCCGCAATTTTGGTGCTTTCCTTGCGTAATTTGTCGAATTGTTTTTCTTCCTTGAAAGCGTCATCTAAAGTGACGTTCAGTTTATTCGGCACCATTTTGGCAAGCTTGTCCACCTCGCCATAAGGCATATCCAGCACACGGCCTACGTCACGGATCACCCCTTTGGCGTTCATGCTGCCAAAGGTGATGATCTGCGTCACGTTCTGGTTGCCACCATATTTTTCGGTCACATATTTGATGACCTCTTCACGCCCGTTCATACAAAAGTCGATATCGATATCGGGCATGCTCACCCGTTCCGGATTCAAAAACCGTTCAAACAGCAAGTCATATTGCATCGGATCGATATCCGTGATTCTTAAGGCATAAGCGACGACACTGCCAGCTGCAGAACCACGACCCGGTCCAACCGGAATATCTCTCTCCTTAGCATAGCGAATGAAATCCCAAACGATAAGGAAATACCCCGGGTACCCCATTCGTTTGATGATGCCTAATTCCTCTTTCAATCGCGCTTCATAGACAGCTTTATCAAGTTTGATTCCCAACTTTTCCAACTCGACATAACGCACATCGAGACCTTCGCGCGACCGCTCCGCCAGATAAGTTTCTAGAGTGTAAGATTCAGGAACCGGGTAATCCGGCAAGTTGAGCTTGTCGAACTCCAGTGCCAACTCGCAACGTTCGGCGATTTTAACCGTGTTTTCTATGGCTTCCGGTGTGTCCTTGAACAACTCGATCATCTCGTCAGCAGACTTGAAGTAAAATTCAGCCGCCGGATATTGCATACGGTGGGGATCGCTGATGGTTTTCCCCGTTTGCAGGCAAAGCAATATTTCATGGGCACGAAAATCTTTGCGATCCATATAATGGCAGTTGTTGGTCGCAACGATGGGGATATCGAGTTTTTTTCCGATGGCCACAATATCGCGGTTGATGCGATCCTGATTTTCCAGTCCGTGATTTTGTAATTCGAGAAAGAAGTTGTTTGGCCCCATAATCTCCGCATACTGAGCGGCGACCTTGGTCGCGCGCGGCACATTCTCGCGGTTGACATTGTGCGCCACCTCACCACGAATGCAGGAACTCAAAGCAATCAGCCCTTCAGAATATTCGGCCAGTAGTTCTTTATCGATACGCGGCTTGTAATAAAATCCTTCCAGATAACCTTTGGTGACTAGACGTAGCAGGTTTTTGTATCCCTTTTCATTTTCACAAAGCAGGATGAGGTGGTAGGAAGCATCGCGTAGATTGTCTTTAGATTTCTTTTCGTGTCGGCTCTCAGGGGCGACATACACTTCACAGCCAATGATGGGCTTGATGCCGTTCTTTTTCGCTATATTATAGAACTCGACGGTGCCGAACATATTGCCGTGATCGGTCATAGCAACGGCAGGCATACCAAACTCCACCGCCCGTTTGATCAATGCATCATGACGAATGGAAGAGTCCTGCAAACTGTAGGAAGTATGGAGATGAAGATGAACGAAGTTCGAGGGGCTCATAGCTCTATTTAATACCAGCTTAAAATGCTTTAATCAACTGGCGTAAATAAGAGCCCATAAATCAATTAACCAGAAAAGAATTCTCATTCGCCATAAATTGAGTCAAAACAAATTGTCTCTTTGTTTCCGGCGTGAGAGGAAAGTAACATTAGCCGAGTGAGTCCTTCAAACCCTCTTGATTCAATAAGTTATTCGCACCGTCAATATAATTGCCCCCAAACTTTCAGGCAGTTTCCTGTTTTTAGAATATCAACGTCAGCACTGAACCCTAAACCTGGTATTAATAACGGGGACGGGTCAAAATCACAATCTCAGGCCAAGAAAACTGTTGGGTGACCCTCGAAACTTGCCGCACAGAGCCGAGATTCAATTGGGACCCGAAGTGCTGGACCTCCTCGTCAGTGCCATCTATGACAACAATAAAAAGTACATAGGTTCCATGGTGACCTGGGAAGTGATTACCGAAAAACTCCGACTTGAAAAGGAAGCAGATGAATTGAAGAAGCAACAAAAAGAAACTGCAGACGACCTTAAGCAAAAGGTGGAGGCCA